>CALZIC010000460.1 GCA_945787285.1 uncultured Desulfuromonadales bacterium | reverse complement strand
GGCTACCGGCGGCCCAAGGTACTACTGGTGGGTTGATGAGAACCTTAACAGGTTGGAATTCAATGCCCAAGACGGGACCTATTTCAACACCGCCGAATTACAAGCCGCATTCTCAACCGTTCCGTTCCTGGATGGGGATTGGCAGTTTGAGGGCCATGAAGCGGTGCCCGAGTATGCCCAGATTGCAAGTTATTTCTTTAAGCCGATTCAGTACGCCGATATCCAGGTGAATTTAGATGCTCTGGCAGCCTATACGGCCGAAGCTGGGGGATATTTTAAAAATGCAGGGGACTTTGAGGATACCCCCTCAAGCAAGATTTTCCCCGTTATCCCCGATTTGACGCCCCCGGTTCTCCTTGCCGCCGAGGCGGTGGGGCAGGACAGGGTAAGGCTCTTGTTCAACACCAGAATCGATGCAGCCCTGGCCGAGGACCCTGCAAACTACCTGATTCATGATGCAGACGGTACCAGTCTAGAGGTTTTGTCGGTTGATTCCGCCGGTGGTGACTTTTTCGATCAGGACGTCTTTTTGACGACCGTCGCGCAGGAAACCGGGACAGATTATACTCTGAGGGTCGTAAACCTCACCGAGTGGGGTGGCTATTACCTGATTGACTCCGCAGATGGGGGGGCAACATTTGCAGGCTATCGAGGCCAACTCGTCGGCACGGCTTCGGTCAGGGAGTATGATTTCTCTTATGATGAGAGTTCGGGGCAATGGCTCGAGCGCCAAAGCTTTCTGGTTCGTTTTGATGTGCCGGTGAATACCGCCACGGTCAATGACGACAACCTGACCCTGTGGGGCCGGCCCAGCGGAGGACAGGAGCACCAGGCGCTGGCAGAGGCTGTCAAGAAATGGAATGCCGACGCTACGGCACTGTCTTTTACCCTTGTTTCCTCAAGGTATGCCTACGACTCTTTCAAACTGTTTGCAGGCCAGGGGATAGAGAATACGGGGGGGGAACTTGTTGATATTGAAGGGTTTAACGGTTTAAGCTCTTTTCCCTATGCGTATTCGCCGATGCGAGCCAATTATCTAAGTTGGGCCAGTTCTCCCGCCTCACCGACCGCACCAGCACTTACATTTGAGTTCTATCCGTCCGGCTCTCAAAATGTCCTAGATGCGCAATCTGCCGCCAGTGCTCAAAACTATCGCCTGGAAGATCGGAGCGATCCGCAGGCTGGCCTGCCCTTGATCACTTCCGTGGAGATCGATCCGCAAAATGGCAACAGGGTCACCCTGTTGCTGGCAGGACCGCTGGCCAGCACTGGCTCCTTTCGCCTCAGAGTCACAGATCTGGATGATCCCGGAAGCCTCTGGGACGGGACCGGGCTGTACCCCGAAATCACGGTTGACTTTTCTTATTAGGGACCGCCAGAGCGCCTATAGACAGGATTTAAAGCAATATAATACGGAATTATAACCCAAAAAAAGTAAACAGATATTAGCCACGAAGGCACCAAGACACGGAGGAAATCTTGGGTTAATGATCCCAATGCATGTGGAAATTCCTGGTCTTGATCCTCCCTTGGTGCCTTCGTGGCTTGGTGGCAGCCCCAGCCTTTGTTATGGTTATAGATCCGATATAATATCGCACCAAGGTTTGCCTCTTAAGCGCTCCTGTTCGCGACAAAAAGGGGGCAGCCCATCTGAGGGCCGCCCCCTTGAATTTTTTCCAGCCCGGGCACCAGGCTCAGTCAAACAGCTCCCTGCGGTCCTGGCGGCGTTCGTGTCGGAAATCCCCTTTGTCGGCGCGTTTTTCCTGGTGAAAGTCCCGGCGATCCTCGCGGCGTTCGCGGCGGTAGTCCTGACGATCGCGGCGGGCCTCCTGGTGGGCCTCCCGTTTTTCTTTCAGGGTTTCGGCATCCCGGAGGTCACGGGTGTTCTCCCGCTTCTCTTCGCGGTAGGCTCTGCGGTCTTCGTGGCGATCCAGGCGCGCGTCCTGTCGGTCGGACTGCCGATCGCGGCGGTAGTCCTGGCGAGCATCCCGGCGGTCCACTCGATATTCTTTAACCTCATTGCGGGTGGGGCGCTCCCAGGCAACCGCCGGCAGGGCCAGGGCACAGGCCAGGGTTGCGGCGAGCAGAGCAATCAGCGTGCGTTTCATGGTCGGACTCCTTTCAAAAATAAGATTTCAGTTCCCACTTTTACTCTCTTAGACGGCTGAGCAGGCCCTGGGTTTACATCCCGGGGGATTTTTTCAATATTCTTCCATCCCCGCT
>CALZIC010000459.1 GCA_945787285.1 uncultured Desulfuromonadales bacterium | reverse complement strand
AAGGCCTCGGCCGAAACGCCAAAAGCGTCCAGCAGCTGGTGGGCTCCGAGGCTGACCGCGCCGAGGGCCGGCTGGGCCACCTCGGTAGCGCGCAGCCTCGCTTCATCCGCCTCCCGGATCGCCTGGTCAAAGGAAGGGCGGGGATAGATCAGCTCGGCCAGGCTCCCCTGGGAGCCTCCGGTGGCGGAGGCAAAGGCCGCATCGGCCTCTTTGAGAGTCTCAAAGAACTGGGGGAACCCGACGGCGAGATCCTTGAGCATGCCCGGGTACTGGGCCCCCTGGCCCGGAAAGAGGATGCCGAGCTTGCCGGCGGCCTCCCCCGAGAAGAAAAAGGTGCAGTCGGGGGTGTTCCACGACTGCTGACCGCGGTTCTTTTCGAGCAGTGTCAGTGCCGTCTGCACCTGGCTGGCAGGATTGGTTTTGCCTTTTTCGAAAACCATCGCCAGCCGGCAGAAGAGCTTGGGGTCGAAGGCGCTGCGGCTGCGGTCGGCGGCCAGGCGCAGCTCGTTCCAGGCACCTGCCGCGGGGAAGGCCTTCAAGGCCGCGGCGAGGCCGCTTTCATCGGCGGCGCTGAAGGTGACCAGCTGCACGTCCCCCTTCCAGTCCGCAGCGGGCTTCACCGGCTGGTACTCTTCGAGCAGACAGTGAAAGTTGGCACCGCCGAAGCCGAGGGCGCTGACCCCGGCGCGCCGGGGATGGTCGCCCCGGGGAACCCAGGGACGCACCTCCGAATTGACGTAGAAGGGGGTCTTGCCGCCGGTCACCGCTTTTGACCGAGCCGATGGCGCAGAAGGGAACGTCCGCTTCACCGAAAACCTCGCGCAGGGCGCTGACCTCGACGGCGTCGCCGACCTTGGTACCGGTCCCATGGCCCTCGATCAGTTCGATGGTCTCCGGGGCGACCCCGCCCTGCTCGTAGGCGCGGCGCAATGCCTTGGTCTGACCCGCCGCGTTCGGCTCGTAGATGGCCGCCCCGCGGCCGTCGCTCGAGGCGCCGATCCCCTTGATCACCGCGTAGATCTTGTCGCCGTCGCGCTCGGCGTCGGCCAGGCGCTTCAAGACCACGATGCCCAGGCCTTCACCGAGGGTGGTGCCGTCACCGTCGGCGTCGAAGGGACGGGCGTGGCCGCTGGGAGAAAGGGCCGGGGTCTTGCTGAAGCAGGTGTACATGAAAATGTCGTTGAAGGTGTCGATTCCTCCGGTCACCACCATGTCGGCCTTGCCGGCGGAAAGCTCCAGGGCCGCCAGGTTGAGGGCGCTCAGGGAGCTGCCGCATGCCGCATCGCAAACGCAGTTGGTGCCGCCGAAGTTGAAATGTTTGCTGATCCGCCCGGCCACCACGTTGCCGAGCAGTCCGGGGAAGGAATTCTCCTGCCAGGGGACGTAGGAGTCGGCGATCCGCTTCATGGCGTCTTCGGCGACGGCGTCGTCGACACCGGCATCCTTCAGCGCCTCGCGCCAGCGGGGGTGGCCGAGGCGGGCGCCTAAGGGGATGACCAACTCGAGGGTGCCGGTGACACCGAGGATGACGCTGACCTTCTCGCGGTCAAACTCCTTCTCGGCGCTGTAGCCGGCATCCTTCAAGGCCTTGTCCACCGCCACCAGGCCGAGGAGTTGGGAGGTGTCGATGGCCTCGAGGGCGTTGGGCAGCACCCCGTATTCCATGGGGTTGAAATCGACAGGGGAGAGAAAGCCGCCCTTTTTGGCGTAGACCTGGTCGGGCGCCTTGGGATCGGCATTGAAGTAATCCTCAGCCCGCCAGTGCGATTCCGGCACCTCGGTGATGGCATCGACACCATCCTTTATATTGGCCCAGTACTGTTTGGCGTCTTCGGCCTGGGGAAAGAGGCAGCCGATACCGACGATGGCCAGGGGGATATTGGACGAAGCGATCTGGCTGTTCTTTTCTCCGCTGTTTTTTTTCAACTGAGATACTCCTTGATCTTTTCAATTTCAAGGGGCGCAAACAGGTTTGCATCGGACTCGAGATGAATCCCTTGAAGTGACAACTGGTTGGCCCGAAAGACCAGGGCCGCCCCGAACAGAAGATTTAAAGCGACGGTAACCACACGGCGCCGCGAGGGCTCCTCCAGAAACGACCCGCGGGCCCATTCGTTAAAGGCCCCCATGGCCGGTCCGCACCAGATCTGATAGTCGATGCGCCGCCCGGCCTCACCCTTGTTGGCCCAGACCGGCGACTGGCCGAGATACCAGCGAAAGACCAGGGCCATCCGGTACTTGGGATCACGCTCGGCCTTCTCCAGCTGGCGGGGATCCCGGGCAGCGAAGAAGTCGCGGGTCTGTGTCCAGACAGTCTCCAGTGGAACACGAAAAATGGTTTTTTCAAGTTTCTGCCGCTCATCGGCCGGCAGCGCCTCGATGCTGTCGTAGGCGCGGTAGAGTTCGTAGAGCTTGGCCGCGCGCATGGAGAACATGGTGCCGCGCTTGACCACCTGCACATTGACCCCCATCTCGAACATGTCCCCCGAGGGGGCCATGGTGATGTCGGCCTGGCGGGTCTCGGCGAGCATCTGCCGGACCTCGTCGCAAGTGCCCGATTCGAGACAGGCCTGGTTGACCGAGCCGGTCACCAGGTAGGCCGCCCCCATGGAGAAGGCGGCCGCAGCCGAGGCCGGGGTCGAAATCCCCCCGCCGAGCCCGACCCGCAGCTTCTGCTCAAAACCATACTGGCGCTGCATGTTCTGCTTGAGGGCCAAAATGGTTGGAAAGAGCGCGATGGCGGGGCGGTTGTCGGTATGCCCCCCCGAGTCGGCCTCGACGGTGACGTCCTGTGCCACGGGAATGTGGGCGGCGAGCTCGGCCTGCTCTTCGGTCAGATCCCCGCTGGCCACCAGCTCGCGCAAAAACTTCTCCGGCGGGGGGGCACAGTACTTGGTGGCGACCTCCTCGCGGGAAATCTTACCGCTCTCCCGGTTGGGGGTATGGATCTGACCCGATGAGTCGCGGCAGATGCAGTGTGTGCGGTAGCGCACCACCGGCA
>CALZIC010000458.1 GCA_945787285.1 uncultured Desulfuromonadales bacterium | reverse complement strand
CCTGCCTAGCCGTCGTCTCCCTTCTCCAGCGTTTCCCTGGATTATTCCCCTCCGGCCGCAACCTTGGGGGCGTTTTCATTGACCGTCAACCGTTGGCTGCCATCGCCGACGATGCTGAACCCTGCCCAGGCGATTGGGTGGGACCATGGTGGATAGGCGATCATCGCCTTCTGACTGTTCAGGAGGGCTTCGGCCATCGACAGATTTTTGGAGGTCAGCTCGCCAAAGGTGTCCTGCATGAGTTTAACCGTCGGGTCACTTGGAATCTCCCCATGGGTCACCAGCATCGATCGGGCTCCTGCGAAAAAGAACACCCTGGCCAGTCCTGATAGCGCTTCGCCTGTGGCGCCACCCTCGGGCCCGCCGGTATTACAGGCCGAAAGCACGACCAGGTCGGCGTCCATTTTCAGGTCGAGAATCTCATTCGAGGTTAGGAGTATGTCCCCATATCCGCTGTCGGGGCTGGAGACAACGAGGGCCGGCTCCTGAAGACATTCCAATTGGTGTGGCAGCAGACCGTGGGTGGCAAAGTAGACGACATGATAATCCTTCAGGTTGGTATCACTTATCGTTTTCTTCGAAAACGCTTTATCGAGAATTAAAGAGTCCTCTGGCGCGTTCAGTAGTTTTGCTACCGCCTGCAGTTCGTCAGCTGTCTCATGGAGAGGAGGCAACCCTGCAATTTTTTTGGCTGTATCCAGGCAACGTGGTGATTGTCCGAAGGTGTCGAGAATCGGTCCCGGGTCTGCACCTATGGGAGTGAAATCGCCGAAACCGATAAACGGTAACGAGGCGTTTGACGCACTCACGGTTTTCCTGAGATTGACAAGCGACTGTACCGTTGGCGCCAGGGTCAGGGCGAAATGGCCACCCATCCAGTCTACAGATGAATAATCATACTTTTTGATTTTTTGCGGATGAGGCTGCAGGACCAAAACATTAAAAGGAAGGCTCAGGAGCGGCCCGCTGGGAACGGTGATGAGGTGTCGGGATTCAGTCAGCTGTTCGCTGACCGGAGCGAACAGTTTCTGAAAGAGGGTGTGCGCTTCAGCAACTGGGAAGTGAAGGGGAAGGCCTGTCTCCGGGTCTAATTCCTCCATCGGTCGGCGCAGCGCTCCAACGAATCCACTTGCCTGGTCTGCGGTGAGGTCAATTTCATATGCGGTGACACCCTTATTGTCCACAAAAAAGCCGAATGAACCGCTACTTCCAACCAGGATCTGGGACAGCGCCTCCCCGGGCTGCAGCAGGTCGAAGACATCTTGTGCCGCCACCGGGGTCTCGAGAAGCTGGTTGTAGCGAGGTTCAGCTGCTTGCACGGCGCGCTCCAATGTGCCGATCTGCTTAGTTGTATTTTCGAGCTGCAGTTCCATTTCGGCCAGATTTACAGACAGCGCGGCGGGGTCACTGTGAGCGGTATCGAGAGCATCCTGCAGTTCGTCCCTGGTACTCCGGGCATCCTGCAGTTCGCGGATGATTTTGCTTATTTTCTGGTCCCCGGATGCGAGCCTGGCAGAGGTTTGCCGCATCAACTGGGCGACGAGGGCGCCGCTCACCAGCTGGCCATTCTCAAAGAGTTCCTGATAGATTTCCTGTTCACGCTCAGGCAGATTCCGGGAGACTTCCAGGCCGAGCTGAAGGTAGGGCATGGCTTTGTCAACGGGAATGTTTTCGCCCAGTTCCCGGAGGATGGAGAACCCCTTGCTAAAAGCACTGTAGGCCTGGGAGGAATCATCCTGGGCGGCATAAACCCTGCCAAGGGCGATGTAGGTGAGGGCTTCAGTCCGCGAGCCACGGTAAAGTTTCTGTTGGGTGACGAGGCTCTCTTGCAAAAGCTTCGCGGCACGGTTGAGTTCCCCCTGTTGCTCGGCGATCTCGCCACGGAGAAGGAGAATTTCATAGTACCAGTCTCGGGGCGCCTGGGGGTTGGTCTCAAGGATGCTCAATGCCTCGGTAAGGACCTTTTCTGCCTCCTCGGTTTCGCCTTTGGTCTGCAGCATGGCCGCTTCGAGATAGCGGCTCTGGACGACGTCTACCCCCGCCGTGGCGACACTGGCAAACAGGACATTTCCGTCAACGGCATGGCCCACCTCCTCCTCGGTGATGTCTGCCCCGGCCGCGGGCAATATCCAGCTGCCGAGAGCCCTGTAACTGACCAGGGTCGACTCATAGGTTGGTTCCATTGAATGAATGAGCAGCTGATCGGCCTTTTCGAACAGGGCATCGGCAGTGCTGAAGTGGCCCTGGTTGCTCAACTCCAGGGCAATTTGCATATAAAGGTAGGACAGCCCATCCTTTTGGTCCGGCAGGATTTTTTCGTGCAGTGCAAGCGCCTGCCGATAGGCTTGTTCGGCATCGCTGTATTTGGCAAGGAGGTTGTACTTCTTGCCAAGGTGGAGGAGATCGCGAAAGGTATTCAAGTCACCGACGCTGTATTGCGCTGCCACCAGACTGGTTTCCAGCTCGGAGACCTGACGAGCAATTTTTCCGGATTTTTGGGCCTGGGCCGGGCTCATCTTTCCGGCCAGGATGCCGATTGTTCGTTCAGCAACCGCGAGGGCGGCAGGGATGGCCTCTGCGGCATAGGTGGAGCCATCCAGCTCTACCGCAAGGGCCGGGTAGGGCCAGCCTCCGACCCGCAAGCTGCAATCCATGAAGGATGCCGGCACCTCACCGAGAATTATCCTGGGTTCAGGGGAGGAGCAATTGGCAAAATCGCTCAGGCGGCCGCGCCACCACCCGCCGGACAGCATTTCCGTTGCGGCGATCGGTTGGGCAGAGCGAAAAATCCTGGCGCTGGGTTCGGTCCAGCGGCCACAGAAAACATTGTAGACCGCTCTGATTTCTTCCGATTCAACCAGCGGCTCCACGCCGATGACTTTGCAGGATTCACCTACGGCATTTTCGCCGACTTTAAAGGTTACTCCTGTGGCGCCCTCCGCGAGAGGGCCCGTTTTCGCCATCTGACAACCTGAGAGAGAAACCGCCACAAGGAGAAGAAGAAAACCGACAGCTCCAGCGGAAAATCGTACCAAGCGATCTTTTCGGTATTTCCTATATAGTGCTGACATTGCTGGCTCCGTATTCCGTTTGGCGAAATCTTGTGGATTCAGTCTGATTTGCCTGCCTTTTTCAATGGTGCTCCCCAGAGTTCGCGGTTACCGCGATTCGCGTAGAGCAGGTCGCTTTCCACTGGAGGACGACCTATAGCTGGTACCGCCGTGACGGTTCCATCCGGTGCGGTCAGCACAATGGGGAGGGATTCTCCTGAACCTTCAACGCTTTCATTTGTGCCGAAAATTTCCTGGGGGGTATCCTCGGTCACTGTTGGTTGAGGTGGCTCAGGGATATCGACCACTATGGGAGGCTCCGCCGTCTCGGGGTCCGTTTTCACCGGGATTACCGTCAGCGTGCCAGCAATCTCTTCAATGACATAATTGTCGGCAGAGGCGTCGAAGGGAGTGATCGACTCGTCTTCGCCAACAATAAGCCCGGAATAGGTTGCTGTGAAAGGTGGATTTTCCAGCCCGAAATCGCGTGAGGCGTCGTCGGCGGTAATGGTTAGGGGGGCGGGGTTGATGGACAAGTTGCCGGGGAGGATGTCCACCGTGTAGTTGTCGTTGGTGATTCCCGATACGGTAATGTCGTAGGGGCTGCCGTTGACCGGAGGTACTGGAGGTACTGGAACAGGCCCTATTTCGAAGGCCCAGGGACCGAGAACGGTCTCATCCTCCCCGAGCTTGAATCCGCTGAAAGTAGCGTTGAAGGGCGGGGTGTCGTTGCCGTAGAGCCGCTCGATGTCGTTGACGTCGATAGTGAGGGGCGCGGGGTTGATGGTCAATGTACCCGCAACGGGATTGAGCCGATAATTAAGGGGAGAAGAAGTATCAGTAAGATCGACCTCTATTGTATCGGGATACGGTCCTACATCACTATTCTGAGGTACCGAAGTGAACAGGATTGGGGTTCCAACTAAGGCATCGGCGGCCAGATCGCCGTCAATCAGCCCTTCCAGCATGAATTTAAATGGGGAATTAGCGTCGCCATAGTCCCGTGAAGCAGAATCCGCAACCACATTCAACACGGCTTCATTGTCATAAAGGAAATAATCCTCGAAAGGCTGAGAAATGAGGTCTGTGTCCGAACCATCCGGATCAGTAGGGTCAAAGGGGAAATTGTAAAGCTTTAAGAAATCCGTGAGGTCGCCGCGATCGTCGGCAACAGGATCGTTAGAGTAGACGAGATACCGTTGTTCAGCTCCAGGTTGGATCGCGTTCTCTCCGGCCAGGTTCTGGAACTCAGTTGTAACCAGAAGAATAGAATACGATTCCCCTGCCGGGGAGGTGCCTGCTGCAATCGTTTGTTCCAGGACCAAGGGACCGTCTGTCTGTAGACTGACCGTGCCTTCAGTGGCCGACAGGCCAGAAACCAGGCCACCGTTTGTAATCGTAATGGTGGTATTGTCACTGTTGGTGATGGAAATGTCCCCATTTCCAGCTTCCGCCGCCAAAGACCCAAGATTCTTCGTTTCGATAATGATGTCTTCCCCCGCGTAGAGCTGAAGTAGCCCACCAGGGATGAGGAGTCCTTCACCTGCAACGGCACTGATACTACCCGTGCTATTGTCATCTGCATCAGCATTGATCAGGAGTGGTTGACTGGTGGTGAAAGGTCCTTCGATACTTGCCCCGTTGGTGGCGAAGATTTCCAGTTCGCCCGCTGTTGAGGGGTTGATGGTATTGGCATTGAGGGTAACGTCGAAGGCGGTGAAGGTGAGTTGCTCCGTCCCAAGGCCATCGTCGCCTGCGGTTTGCGCTCGGCCGAGAATAAGTTTCCCGGTGGTGCGGGCGTTGCGAAGAAGGGCGGAGTTCTCAGGCAAAATAATGATAAAATTTCCCGGTG
>CALZIC010000457.1 GCA_945787285.1 uncultured Desulfuromonadales bacterium | reverse complement strand
ACGCTGAAGCACCATAAACGGATTGCCGTGCCGTCCGTCGGGGGTGTTGACATGCACCTGCGCCGCCGGCCCGAAGCTGTTGTAGTCCGGAGTCACCTGCCCCACGGCAAAGGCGTATCCACCCGGCAGTCTTACATGCTGTCCCTGGCGGGCGGAGAGATCGAGCACCTCGCCCGTTTCACGGACTTTGACCTTTACCCGAACCGTCGGCTGGCCGGCCTGGCCGTAGCTCGACTGGTAAAAGGTGATCCCCTTGTAGGAAATAGGGTCGTTGACGATGATCTTACGGTTACTGATGACCTCCTGGCCGTTATCGATCACATCGAGAATACTCATAAACTCTTTGGGCCGGTTGCTTCCCTGGTAGTAGGTCACGTCGAAATCGTCGCATCGCACCGAAAAACCGAGAGCCAGAGGCTGGTTCTGCCCCGGAATCCAGACCCGGTCGGTCGAGGTCCCCTCCTCGATATTGACGTAGGCCTTGAAGCCCCAGAGATTGCCGATGATGGCACCGATAAAGATCACCAGAATCGAAAGGTGGGTGACGTAGACCCCGAACCGGGACCAGGCCCCCTTCTGAACCAGCAGGTGAGTCGCGCCGTCCTTTTTGATCACCTCGGGCTCGCCAAAACGGCTCTTGAGACTCGCAGCGACGCGCCTGGAGGCTTCCTCGGCATCGATTTTGGCCCGGTATTCCCGCACCGAACTCAGGGTTTTCCACTGCCCCTCATCGGCCGGGATCATTTTGGCGGTGGCGAGCTTCCACACCCGGGGAAACCGTTTGGCCGAGCAGGTCACCAGATTGAGGGAAAAGATCTCGAGCAGCAGCAGGAACCACCAGGAATGGTACATGTCGGTAAACTGCAGGGCCTCGAAGATCTGGTAGGTCTTCTCCCCGTAAACCTGGATATACTCCTGAGGCGCCTTGTTCTGCTGGATGACGGTGCCGATGATGGAAGTCACCGCCAGCAGAATCAAGGTGATAATAGTGAGTTTCAGGGACGCAAAGAAATCCCAGACCATGTCGATGAATGAACGTTTTTCAGCTTTCAACAGCCAGTACTCCTGTCGGCGATAAGCTTGAGGCCCTCGGGCTTCAGCGATTGGATTTAGGGGAACGATTCAAAGGATGCGGGGGTAAATCAATTCAACAGCACGATCGTTTTCAGTTGTGCCAGCACCGGGAAGCGATGCGCGCTTGAGGGGAAAGGCAGGGTCAAGACCGAGATAGCCGGCCTGAGTGACGGGGACAGCGGCCCGCAAGAAAGTGCCGGGCTCCCCTTGGCCAGAGACTCGAATGCCCAGCGGCTGCGCGGCTTGAGCACGGAAAAAGCGGCACCCAGGTCGACACCGACCGAGCAGCACCGGTTGGCAGAGGCGTTGCCGGCTCCAGCCACGGCCGTGTGCGGCAAAGGAAGGGCACAGCAATCCGCGACCTGAAGACAGTTCGCCCCCGCCAGGGTCGAGCCGAATCCGGTCACCAGAAAGGCCGGCAGAAAAAGCCACGCAAGTTTTTTGGCAGCCCATCGATGCCGCATCCAGTCCCCCGAGGTATCTCAACTCTCCGGAGTTTATGACAATCCCAGTGGACTTTGCAACAGACAATAAAAAAACCGTCATATCAGGTAACCCCGACCTGTACATATCTACAGGGGGAGCACGTACCACCACACAGCGAGAAAGTGACAGAGGCTGCCCCCCAGCACGAAGACGTGCCAGATGGCATGATTGTAGGGGATGCGGTCCCAGGCGTAAAAAACGATGCCGGAAGTGTAGATGACTCCCCCGGCAAAGAGCCAGCCTACCCCGGCGATGGAAAGGGCATCCATTAACGGATCGATGGCCACCACGGCGATCCAGCCCATGGCGATGTAGAAAACCGGGCCGAGGATTCTAAGGCGATGGGTCATGAAGGCCTTGAACACCGCGCCGGCCACAGCCAGTCCCCACACCGTGCCGAACAGCGACCACCCCCAGGCCCCCTGAAGACTGACCAGGGCGAAGGGGGTGTAGGTCCCGGCGATGAGCAGGTAGATCATGATGTGATCGAGAATGCGGAACAGGTATCTTACGCGCGGGGTGCGAACCGTGTGGTAAAGGGTCGAGATGGTATAGGAAACGACCAGGCTCCCGCCGAATATGGCGCAGCTGACAATGCGCCAGGGGTCCCCCAGCCGGCCGGCGACAACCAGCAGCCCGACCAGCCCGAACAGGCTCGCCAGGGCTCCGATGCCGGTGGT
>CALZIC010000456.1 GCA_945787285.1 uncultured Desulfuromonadales bacterium | reverse complement strand
CTCGGCGTCACCAGCGCCAAAGACCTCAGCGGCGCGACCGTGTGCGTTCTTCCCGGCACCACCACCGAGATGAACGCCGCCGACTTCTTCCGCAACAACCAGATGAAATGGAAGCCGGTGGTCATCGAGTCGACCGCCGAGTTGGCCAAAACCTTCTACGCCGGCCGCTGCGACGTGCTGACCTCCGACGCCTCCCAGCTGGCCGGAGCGCGGGCGGTGGCTCCCAAACCGGGCGATTATATCCTGCTCCCCGAAATTATCTCCAAAGAGCCTCTCGCCCCCGCCGTACGTCATGGCGACGACCAGTGGCGCGACATCGTCGACTTCACGGTACTGGCGATGATCAACGCCGAGGAGCTGGGCATCACCTCGAAAAACGTCGATATGATGCTGAAAAGCAAAGATCCCCGCGTACAGCGTTTTCTGGGAGTGGTCGAAGGCAACGGCAAGGCGCTGGGACTCGATGAGAAGTGGGCCTACAACATCATCAAGCAGGTCGGCAACTACGGAGAAGTCTTCGAGCGCAACGTCGGTGTGAACACCGCCCTGGGAATCGAACGCGGCCTCAATGCCCTGTGGACCAACGGCGGGCTGATGTATTCGCCTCCGTTCAAGTAAACGGACCGGCAGGTGATGTGAAAGGCAAAATCTTTTTGGGACGCGGATAAAATCTGATGAACGCGGATTTTAAAAACCAAACCAGGAGGCAGAATTGTACGCTTGGGAACTTTTTTGTGGAGGCGAATTTATTCGCGATTTATGGCAA
This sequence comes from uncultured Desulfuromonadales bacterium, assembly GCA_945787285.1. Lineage (GTDB taxonomy): Bacteria > Desulfobacterota > Desulfuromonadia > Desulfuromonadales > Trichloromonadaceae > CALZIC01. Next base: position 4,475 of record CALZIC010000456.1, on the reverse strand, counting down.
AAACATTCGCGGTTAAAACCGCTCCCACAAGTCAGCAATGCCCATGCAAACCGCCTGCTATTTTGAACTTTTCTGTGGGAGCGAATTTATTCACGATTTCCTGGCAAACAACCACTCGCGGTTAAAACCGCTCCCACAGGAGGCATTGCATAACAAAAGAGAATCCCGTGAACACTGAACCCGGCACAACGGCGCCATCAGCAGTCCCCTTCTGGCGCGACCCTGACAAACGGGCGATCGCCTTTCAGGCCGTCGCCCTGCTGAGCGTCGGATGGGTCGGCTACTACCTGTTCTCCAACACCCAGGCCAACCTCGAACGGCAGGCGATCGCCACCGGCTTCGGCTTCCTGAACCAGGAAGCCTCGTTCGAGATCGGCGAGAAGCTCATCGAATACTCGGCCGCCGACAACTATTCCAGGGCACTGCTGGTAGGGGTGCTCAACACCCTCAAAGTCGCCTTCATTCATCGAGGGGATGCAGAACATCCCGGTGCTGCTGCAGCTCTTCTTCTGGTACGCCATCTTCTACGAATCGTTTCCGGCCCCCCGCCAGGCCCTCAATCCGTTCCCCGGGGTATTCCTCTGCAACCGGGGGCTGGTCTTCGGGGTGCCCGCATCCCACCCGGCCCACAGCACTATGCTGTGGGCGCTGGCGGCCGCGGTGATCAGCTGGTGGATGCTGGCCCGTTGGGCGCACCAGCGCCAGGAGCGGACCGGCCGGATATTCCCGGTGGTGCGCACCGGGCTGGCACTGTGCCTGGCGCTGCCGGCCCTGGTCTGGGCGCTCTACGGTGCGCCGACGATAATGGATGTCCCGGTGCTTAGTGGGTTTAACTTCACAGGAGGGATAACCCTGAGCCCCGAGTTCTGCGCCCTGCTGTTCGGCCTGGTGCTGTACACCTCGGCCTTTGTGGCGGAAATCGTGCGGGCCGGCATCCAGTCGGTGAGCCACGGCCAGGTCGAGGCAGCCATGGCGGTGGGGCTGCGCCCGGGGCAGGTGCTCCACCTGGTGATTCTCCCCCAGGCCCTGCGGGTCATCATCCCGCCTCTGACCAGCCAGATGCTCAATCTCACCAAGAACAGTTCCCTGGCCATCGCCATCGGCTTCCCCGATTTTGTCGCCGTGGCCAATACCACCATCAACCAGACCGGGCAGGCGATCGAAGGGGTGGCGCTGATCATGGTGATATACCTCTTCTTCAGCCTGTCGACCTCGGTGTTCATGAACTGGTACAACAAAAAGATGGCCCTGGTGGAGAGGTGACGCAGTGAGCGATCCGACAACGATTTCGCCCCAGCCCGAAGTTCTCAAACCGCCCGTCACCCAAATCGGCGTGCTGGGCTGGGTGCGCGAAAACCTCTTCAACACCTGGTTCAACGCGGCGCTCAGCCTCTTCACCCTTTTCGTGCTGTGGAAAACCGTACCACCGCTGATGCAGTGGGCCATTGTCGACAGCCAGTGGTTCACCTCGAGCGAGGCCTGCCGCGAGGGGGACGGCGCCTGCTGGTCGATCATCCCCGCCAACGCCCGCTTCATTCTGTTCGGCTTTTTTCCCGAAGGGCAGCACTGGCGGCCCATCACCGCCATCATCGTCCTGCTCTCACTGGTCTTTTATTCAAAGAACAGCCGCCACTGGAAGCCGTCACTGGCCGGCATCTGGCTTGCGGGCCTGGTGGTCATGGCCATGCTCATGCACGGAGGAATCTTCGGCATGCCGGTAGTGGAGACGGCCAAGTGGAGCGGGCTGCCGCTGACCCTGATGCTGTCGCTGTTCGGCATGGTCGCGGCCTACCCCCTGGGGGTGGTGCTGGCGCTCGGAAGGCGCTCGCGCATGCCGGCAATCAAGGCGCTGTGCGTGGTCTACATCGAACTGATCCGCGGGGTGCCGCTGATCAGCCTCCTGTTCATGTCGTCGGTGATGTTTCCCCTGTTTCTCCCCGAAGGGGTGACGGTCGACAAGATTCTGCGAGCCCAGGTGGCGATCATTTTGTTCACCGCCGCCTACATCGCCGAGGTGGTGCGCGGCGGGCTGCAGGCGATGGCCAAGGGGCAATACGAAGCGGCCGATTCGCTGGGGCTCACCTACGGCCAGACGATGCGCCTGATCATCCTGCCCCAGGCGCTCAAGATCGTGATTCCCCCCTCGGTGGGCATTCTCATCTCCGCTTTCAAGGACACCTCGCTGGTGGTCATCATCGCCCTCTACGATGTCCTCAAGACCACCCAGGTGACCCTGTCGAACCCCAAGTGGATGGGGTTCTCCACCGAGGCCTATATCTTCCTGGCGCTGTTGTACTTCATCTGCTGCTTCGCCATGTCGAGCTACAGCCGAAAACTGGAAAGAGACCTGAACACCGGCCGATGAAATTCTGACGAGGGACTTATGAGCGATGAACAAGTGAAAACAAGCGAGGTAGGGAACCCCGAAGCCAGAGGGATCATCGAGATTGCCGGGATGCACAAGTGGTTCGGTGACTTTCACGTGCTCAGCGACATCGACCTGACGGTGGCGAGCGGGGAGCGCATCGTCATCTGCGGGCCCTCCGGGTCGGGCAAGTCGACCCTGATCCGCTGCATCAACCGGCTTGAGGAGCACCAGCGCGGCCGGATGACGGCACCGAGCTGACCAACGACATCAAGAACATCGAAAAGGTCCGCGCCGAAGTCGGCATGGTGTTCCAGCACTTCAACCTCTTCCCCCACCTGACCGCCCTGGAGAACCTCACCCTCGGGCCCATCTGGGTGAGAAAAACACCGAAGAAAGAGGCGGATGAGATCGCCATGACCCTTCTGGAGAAGGTGAAGATCGCCGACCAGGCACACAAGCACCCGGGCCAACTCTCGGGAGGACAGCAGCAGAGGGTGGCTATCGCCCGGGCCTTGTGCATGCACCCCAAGGTGATGCTCTTCGACGAGCCGACATCGGCCCTCGACCCCGAGATGGTCAAGGAGGTGCTCGACGTCATGATCGACCTGGCCGAAGAAGGGATGACCATGCTGGTGGTGACCCACGAGATGGGGTTTGCCAAGAGCGTGGCGCACCGGGTGATGTTTATGGATGAGGGGCAGATCGTGGAGCAGAATACGCCCCACGAATTTTTCGAGAACCCGCAGAATGAGCGGACCAAGCTCTTTTTGAGCCAGATACTGGTGTGATCAGGTTGTTTTAAAACGTTTAAACTAAACCTAACAATCCCTGACCTAACCCTAAAGAACAACACCTTGGGGTTGCGCCCCCAAACGACGCCTTACTCTCTGTGCTCGCCTAAAGAGAGTAAGCAGAGCAAGTGCGCCCCGCTCCTTGCCCTTCGGGTCCCCTCCGCTACGTAGACGTTTTGAGGGAGGGCAAAACTCGCTTCGCTCAAACAGTTGCCCTCCTTTTTCTCAAAACGTCCGCTACGCTGCGGCGGTGTCACAGGGGGGGGAGAAAAACTTCTTACAGCCAAATTACCGATGTTCAGCGAACGCCAGTCGTGCCCCGAACCAGAGAAAGAGCGTTCCGGTGGCCCAACGCAGGGTCCGCTGAACGCGGCCGGAGGCTTTGAGGCGATGGGCGATGGCGTTGGAAAAGAGGACCACGTGGGTGTGGACAATCCCGGCGATGAGTGCGTGCATGGCCCCCATCAGAGCAATCTGCCCTTGGGGGTTGATCCCTGCCGGATTGACGAACTGGGGGAGCAGCGCCAGCATCAGCAGGGAGATTTTGGGGTTGAACAGACTGACGAATATCCCGTTGCGGAAGATCTGGAGGAGAGACCTGTCCGCTGTTCTGGCCTGGGTGCAGACGACGGCGTCATTGCGAAAGGCCCGCAGGGCAAGGTAGACCAGGTAGGCGACCCCGACCCACTTGAGGACATGAAATGCCGCAGATGAATACTGGAGCACGGCCGAGAGCCCTAATGCCGTGGCAGCGGCATGGCAAAGGATTCCGGTAGAGTTGCCGAGGTTGCCGACCATTCCCCCGCGCCTGCCCTGTCCCAGCGTAGTCGAGATGGTATAGACCCAACTCGGCCCCGGCGAGACGGCGATCAGAAAACTTACCGATGCAAATCCCAGATAAGGCGTTAAATCCGTCATTATCCCCTCAGAAATACTCTTATTATGAGAACATATCTCATTTCCAAACAGCTTGATTCCTAAAGGGTAGCACATTCTCGCCTGGGCCAGAGAGCTCCGATGCAACTGCCTCCTGGATTTTGGACGGGACAAAAGTTGTAAAAACAGACTAACCAGCCTTTAAATCTCGCCAAATAAAGTGTAAAATTCAAGTTTGTATGTCAAGGCCTCGAAGGAGCATGTAGACTCATTATGTCTTTCCGGATCTCTCCCCCCCTTGCCACTACCTTTGGGAGCGCAGCCCTGGCCGCCCTGTGCCTTCTTCTAGTCTGCATCTTTCCGACTCTCCTTTCAGCCTCGACCACCCCTCCGAAACGCATTCTCGTCCTCCATTCCTACTACCCGGACTACCCCTGGAC
>CALZIC010000455.1 GCA_945787285.1 uncultured Desulfuromonadales bacterium | reverse complement strand
GCCCAGTCGGTACCGCGTGCAGCAAACTTGACCCCACTGGGGGAGCCAGGGGATTCAACGGACGGCAGGCCGTGTCTGCATCTTATAAAAGACCATGGATGAACCGATCCATGGATTGCAATGGAGAAATCGCGTGGGAAAGATTGCAGGAGATCTCGGTGTGTTGTCTCTGCAGGAGATCGTGGGGATTCTGATCGACAGTAAAAAAAGCGGGGTTCTTAAAATCGTCCTCGAGGAGATTCAAAAGACTTTCTATTTTCGTGCAGGAAAAGTCATTTTCGTCACCTCGAATCAGAAGGGGGAACGCTTCGGCGAGTTCCTCATCGACATCGGCTGCCTCGACCTTGAACGCATGCAAATTCTGCTCGAGGAAAGCCGCCTCCGCAGCCACCGATTCACCGCAGACCTTATCGAAGAGGGGGTCTTTGAGAAAAAGACCCTCGAAACCGCCCTCTCGCAACTGGTGATTATCGCCATGGCCGACGCCCTCGCCTGGCCCGCCGGCACCTTCGAGCTGAACGACGTCCTCCCCGGCAAGGTCCTTTCCGGACCGGTCGATATCGCCGTTGAGGACGTACTGTCCAAGGCGAGCCGGCTGAAATAACCGCCGGCAAAGAAGCAGGGGACAAACCGGGCGATACCGGCCGGCCCCGCTGCTCCTGCCTGGCGCATCAACCGACCACGTTACCTCGGGTTTCGCAGTCGAAAATGGTCATCAACGACTTGGCGATAAACGGGCAGACCTGGTCGTCCTTACCCGGGCGTGCCCACGTGACCAGTTGCTGGCCGTCCCTTTCCTCGCGGGTCACCCGCTGGGGGACCAGGCGCTGCAGATCAGCCCACATCTGCTCGACGTCGAGCAGTTCGTAGCCGGCAATCTCCTGGCCCTGCTCCACGCCGTCGATGAAGTCCTCGATCAGCTGATAATCGACAAAATCGTTTTCGATCCGCCACCATTTGATGAACTTGTGGTGGCCCTTCTGTTCGGCTTTGAGTTGCTTGACGATTTCGAATCCTGTCATGATCGACCTCTTTTCTCCCAGGGAGAGTATTTCTCCCCAGGGCTGTTGATCGCTGGCACCGGGCGTTCTACGTCCAGTATAGCTTTCAGCAATTGATCTTCAACTCCGCCAACGCCCCTGCCAAGCGAAAAACACCAATGAAACAGCCGCTTGACACCCCACCGCCCCACCTGCCGACGTCTGCGGTGCTGCATGAATTCGGTAGAGCCGCAACAAACTCGCGGATTTAGGTTAAAATTGAATTTAAAAAAAACGGAGGCCGTCATCGGTCCCGCTGCGGATCGCGAAAATCCGTTGCATTCACCTGAGCGGTTGATATACCCTCATTAATCGCTATCGTACGCTGTCTCTTTTTATCCATGGCATCTGCCGGAAAGTATGCCCTGTGAGTATCGTTTCCAACGCCAGCCCCGAGTATATCGAACACCTCTACCTGATCTGGAAAGAGTCGCCGGAGCAACTCCCTGCGTCATGGCGCGCCTATTTCGAAGGCTTCGAACTCGGCAGCGAAAATGAGTCGTCCGCCGCCGAAAAGACAGTGGCCCCCGAGCATGCGTGCAAGCAGTCGGCCGTTCAGTCTCTCATCTACCGCTACCGGGATATCGGCCATCTGCTTGCCTGCACCGATCCCTTGAGCTACTGCCCGACCAGCCACCCGATGCTCGACCTCGAGGCATTCGGTCTCGGCAGCGCAGATCTCGGCACCGTCTACCTGTGCGGCCGGTTTTACAAACCCCAGGCGACCCTGCAGGAAATCGTCGACTCGCTGCAGGAGACCTACTGCCGCTCCATCGGGGTCGAATACATGCAGATCCAGAATCCGCAGGAGCGGCAGTGGTTGATGGACCGCATGGAACCGGTACGCAACCGCCCCGAGTTCACCCTGGAGGAAAAAACCCGGATTCTCTGGAAACTGATGGCGGCCACCCTGTTCGAGCAGTTTCTGCACAAAAAATTCCTCGGTCAGAAGCGCTTTTCTCTCGAAGGCAGCGAAAGCCTCATTCCGCTCCTCGACCGGCTGGTCCACGAGGCGGGGCGCCGCCAGGTGAAGGACATCGTCCTCGGCATGTCCCATCGAGGACGCCTCAACGTGCTTTCGAACATCTTCGGCAAGCCGTATGGGACGATTTTCGCCGAATATGAGGACAATATTGAACACGCTTTCGTCGGTGAAGGGGATGTCAAATACCACAAGGGATTCTCCACCAATATCGAGGTGGAAGGACATAATGTTCACCTC
>CALZIC010000454.1 GCA_945787285.1 uncultured Desulfuromonadales bacterium | reverse complement strand
CTGTCGCCCCGTTGTAACGCTCCGCTTCGGTCCTGGCTTCTTTGAGCAGGGTGCGTGCTTCCGCAATGCGCCCCAGGTGCATCCGGCAGGCAGCCAGGTTGTAGGCGGCATCCGAGATGGCCGGGGCGCTGTCCATGGCTCGACCCCGCACCAGTGCCCGCCGGTAAAATCCGGCCGCCTGCTCAAACTGCCCTCTTTGGTAGGCGGTGCGTCCGATTTTCATGGTTCGGGACCACTCGCTATCCGCCGCATGCCGATGGCGGGAAGGTTGGGGCGGAGCGGCGCAGGAGGCCAGGGCCAGTGCCGCCATCAGCAACCAGGCCGCCAGTGGGGTGAGCATCCGCCTGGTGTTCATGGTCCGCTCCTTGCGGCATCGACCGATTCGGGGGGAATTCGGCCCGGCGCTCCATCGGCTTCGATATAGCCGCGAACCAGCCAGTGTTTCTGCAAGCCTGTGACCAGCCGTTCGATTTCCTGCAGTGTCGCCGTGGTCTGCAGCAACAGGCCGGGCAGGGCTTCCCCTTCTTCGCCCAGGCCCAGGGTCAGTTCCGGGAGCCGGCTGGTGGCCTGGCGCAGATCGGCCATGACCACCCGGGTGTCCCTCAGCACGTCGGCGGCCAGCGGCATCAGCGGGGCCATGGCTTCGAGCTGCCGGTTGAGGTTGCCGGTCATCTCCCCCATTTTGGAGCTGGTTGTTGCAGCGCTCTGCAGCACCTCCTGCAGGCTGGCGAGTGCGACGTTGGCCCCCTGGAGGGTTTGCGCCAGGTCGCGCATCATCGACTGGTCGTTGAGAAGGGCCGGGATCACCCCTTTGCCCTGTTCCAGGTTTTCGGCAATGCGGCCGGCTTTGCGCAGTAGACTCTGCAACTGCCCCTCGGGAGCGCGCAGGGCGGCTGCGAGCAGGGTGAACTCCCGCAGGGTGGGAACGGTTTCTGTCTCCACCCGGTCGAGGATTTCGGTAATCACGGCCTTCAGGTCCTTTTCAGCGCTGGCTTCAAGCGGCTTCTCCCTGCGCGGTGGCAGGGCGCCGGCACCGCGGGAGATCTCCAGGTACGTCCCCCCTGCCAGGCTGAGTTCTGAGCGGATCAGCGCCACGGAATCTGTTCTCACGAATTGGAAAAAGTCCTTTTCTATCCTCAGTTTGGCCATCATGCGACCGTTTTTCCGGATGGATATTTTCTCCACCTCCCCCGCCACGGTACCGAGGATTTTGACCTCGGCCCCTTCGCGCAAACCGTGCGACCCCTCGACGGGAAGCAGTACCCGGAGTTTTTCTCCCGGGGAGAACCAGCGCTGTGCCCCGGCGGCGAAAAAGAGCCCGGTGAGGGCCGCCAGAAGCGATAGAATGACGAAAGTGCCGGTCACTTCGTTGACATATCGAAATGTATAGTTTTTAGCCATCATTCCTCCTGCATCCGCGAGCCGAACATGGTGCCTCGGATATCTGCGCGAAGGCCGCCCTCGCTCCATATCCGGGGCTCGTCGGTAATCCATACCACCGCGGTCCCGCGGCTTCGCGCAGCCCCGACCGCGTTCATCAGCGGTGGCATGATTTCAGGAAAAAGGTGCTTGGCCGGCTGTTCCAGCACAATGAGTTCCGGGCGCCCGAGAAAGGCCCGCACCAGGGCCGCCCGTCCCAGGTCGCCCCGGAGGGTCTGGCCGGGGGTCCGCATCGGCAGCCCGGGCAGGCCGAAATACCTTGCCAGGTTGGCCGCTTCGGCTTCGATCTCCCTTTGCGGTCGGTCGGTATGATGCCGCTGGGCCAGGGTGATGTTATCGTCTACAGTCATCTCGTTGCACCAGCCTTGGCCTGAGAAGACTCGTCCGCACCGTCCCCGCTGTGCGGCGGAGCGTTCGGGGGACATTCCCCGCCAGTCTTTTCCATTGAACCTCACCTTCCCCTCGGTCGGTTCGACCAGGCCGACGGCGATATCGGCCAGAGGGATACGGAAATGTCCCCGTTCCAGCCTGACCAGCAGAAGCTCCCCGTGGCCGAGGGTGAAGTTGAAACCCCATATCGGCACATCGTAGATTGCCTCGGGTTCGCTGGTTACCCCTTCGAAGGAAAGAACCGGCTGTTGGTTGCTCGTTTTCACTTCCGGCAGACTCCTTGTGCTCCGTGCGGTTAGTCGTGTCAATAAATTCTGAAACATCTATGGTGCTGCCAAGGCGTCGCCAACGCAGGACTAGCCGTGCGCTAAGTCAAGTTGGCGCAACGCAGGCAGCGCCGAAAAGGGCCAGAATTAGAAGGCAGGACTAGCCGC
>CALZIC010000453.1 GCA_945787285.1 uncultured Desulfuromonadales bacterium | reverse complement strand
TTTAACTCGAGACAGCTCCCACAGACAGGATATGCAACGAGCGATTCTGCTTTAATTTCGCCCCTGCACCACAGACCGTTGCAAAGACTAGCCTACTAAATTGACGTCTCTTAAACTACGCAGGCGATAGCTAAAGAGACGTGACAGCAATTAAGCTGCCAGTGCGTACGAAACGTCGTTGTCGGCGTTTGTATAGTTGCCAGTTTTTTAACGAGGCCAACTGGCGTCCCCGGCATGCCACCTTCGTTTCCAATCCCCGTCGAAACCAGGACACCCCCTTAAAGTCGGTGATTGGTGATTAGTGATGGGTGATCTGCTAAACCAAAACCCTAAAACCAAAGGCTATAGCCTTTACCCACAACTAATCACTCGTTGCTCATTACGCCCCTTTGGGCTTTTCTTACGTCCCTATTATGCCACAGCCCGACGCGAAAGCCAACTGCCAACTGCGTTACCGGCTATGATCGCGGATGGCGCGGGCGGTTTCGCGGTCGTGCTGCTTGCGCTTGAGGGTTTCGCGCTTGTCGTGGAGCTTTTTGCCGCGGCCGACGCCGATTTCGAGTTTGGCGTTACTGTCCTTGAAGTAGATCTTGGTCGGCACCAGCGACAGCCCGCGCTCATCGACCTTTTTGGTGAGCTTTTCGATCTCCTCTTTGTGCAGCAGCAGCTTGCGCACCCGGGTCGGGTCGACGTTTTCCCGGTTGCCGAACTCGTAGGGGCTGATGTTCATGTTGTTGATGAACATCTCGCCGTTTTTGATGCGGCAGAACGATTCCTTGATATTGACCATGCCCAGCCGCAGCGACTTGACCTCGGTGCCGGTCAGAACGATGCCGGCCTCGTAGACTTCGTCGATGAAATACTCGTGGTAGGCCTTTTTGTTGGTGGCGATTATTTTGATTCCCATCAGGTGGCCTCTTCGTGAAGTATTTCGACAATGCGCGGCATAAAGGCTTCTCGCGGAATGGCCTGGCTGCCGACCCGGATAATCATGAAAGAACCGGCCATGAACGCCGTTCCGATAATGGCGGAGAGCAGGCTATGATTAAGCTTCAGGTCAAAGAACTCACCACTCAGCTGCCCGGCGATAGCGCCGATGACCAGACCGATGATGGGAACGATATAGAGCAGGAACGACGACTGCAGAAACGACTTGGTCGAGGTGACGATCTTGACCTTGTCGCCGACCTCGGCCCCGAGGGTGTTGTGGGCCTCGACCACCATGGAGCGGCTGTCGTCCCCCATGTGACAGAGACCGGCGGAGGCGCAGTGTTCGCACATGGAGCTTTTTTTACAGAGAACCGCCGCCACGGCCTTGCCCTTCAGTTCGACGACGGTTCCGTATTCCTCAATCATGGCCTTCTCCGGCGAGATAGATTAGGAGGGGGATTATAAAGGCTGGCTACGCTTTTTGCAACACATCCCAGGCATCGAGGAAAAGGCCCTCGACTTCGGCAGTGCGGCCGGGGCTGCAGAGAAACTCTTCCAACTCGCCCAAGGGCGGCAGGGTTGGGGGGCGAAGCAGCTGAAAATTGCACCCCATGCCCTCGGCCAGAGTCCCCATTTCTGCTTCGAGCCCGAGCGCCCTGGCGCCGTTGACGGTGGCCATGGCGAGCAGTTCGGCGGGGGACAGCTCGCCCTCGAACCACTGGCGGGCAAAGGCGATTTCATCCCAGACCGAGAGGGAATCGTTGCTGGCCAGGCTGTCGGTCCCCAGCGCCAGGGGCACACCGGCCTCGCGGTAGAGGGCCACCGGGGCCTTGCCGACGCCGAGTCGGGCGTTGGAGCGGGGACAGAGGGCCACCGCGGCTCCCGACTGTTTGAGCATTTCGACATCCCTCTGGTCGACCTGCACCCCGTGGGCGAACAGGCTGGAGGGCACCAACGCCTTCCGGTCGCGGGCATAGGCCACCGGCGAGCGCCGCGCCGGGGGCGGAACCATGTTGTGCCAGCCGACAAACGGAAACAGCTGGTCAGCCACCGGCCCGGTCGAATCCATGAGGAAATCGACTTCGTCGCGGGACTCTCCGAGGTGCAGGGTGGTCGGAACCTTGCGCCGCCGGGCCAGATCGTAAATCTCTTCGAGATACTCGCCAGAAGCCGAATAGGGCGAATGGGGGGCGATGCCGAGGGAGAGCAGGCCGCAGCGCTGCTCCTTCAGGATATCGCCGATACCGGAGAGGACCTTGCGCCCGATGGCCGGATCGCGCCCCAGGGTCTCCAGGTAGAGACGCCCTTTGAGGGGCATGGTGCGATAGGCGTAGCGGGC
>CALZIC010000452.1 GCA_945787285.1 uncultured Desulfuromonadales bacterium | reverse complement strand
CAGGGGCAGCATTGGGGCGCGGTACGCATTGCGTACAAGTAAAGCAGTCAGCAGTCAGCAGTCAGCAGTCAGCAGTCAGCAGTCAGCAGTCAGCAATCTGATAGCTGATAGCGGATAGCTGCAGAAAATCATAAATCAATTGCAGATACAGGAGAAAGATAGATGTTTCAGAAAATAGCGACCAAGGTAACGCTCAAGGTCAACATTGCCCTGCTGGCGGTCCTGCTGGTGGGAGGGTGGTATCTTGTCGAGCAGGAAAGCCGCAGCCTCGAAAACAATTTGCTGCAGCGCGGAAGAATCGAGTCGATTGTCGGGGCCCGCCAGATCGGTCGGGTGATCGAGGAAGCGATCGACAACGGCGTTTTCGGCATCGAAGAGGCCTTCGACACCAACTACGTGCCGATTCCCGGCTTCGACCCGCCCAAGTACCATACCCGCTACGACAGCTACCTCGACAAGGCGATCCTCCCGGTGGAGGATGAGTTTCTCAAGGATGAAAGTGTCGTCTTCGCCGTCGCGGTCGATGTCAACGGCTACCTGCCGACCCACAACACCCGCTTTCAACATGCGCCGACAGGCGATTACCAGAAGGATCTGGCCGGCAACCGCACCAAGCGCATTTTCAACGATTCGATCGGCCTTCAGGCGGCCCGAAATACGGAAGAGGGGTTCCTGCAAAGCTATAACCGGGATACCGGTGAGACGATGTGGGACATCTCCTCCCCCATCTACGTAAAGGGCAAGCACTGGGGCGGGTTCCGCATCGGCTTTTCCCTGGAGCATGTTCAGGCCCAGATAGCCCGGCAGAAAACCGCTATCGCCGCGGTTATGGCCATTATCCTGCTCGTTTCGCTCTTCTTGTCGATCGTGGTGGTTAACCAGACCCTGCGCCCCCTGACCGAATTGACCAAAATCGCCTCCGATCTGGCCGACGGAAAGGTGGATCGCAAGATCGAGCCGGTGGGCACAGACGAGATCGGCCGGCTGGCCGATGTGTTGGAGCGCCTGCGAGTCAGTATCAAGGCGGCGATGGACCGCCTGAGCAGAAAATAGGCGCAAAAAAAGCCGGGGCATGCCCCGGCTTTTTTAATGCCGACAGGCGTTATCAGTCCGCCGCCTCGGCCAGGGCCTTGCGGTAAGCAGCCAGGTCGTGCTCGGAAAAGCAGACGAAGAAAACCTTCTGTACTACCGATGGCCGGCCGAGAAAGGCCCGCACTTCCCGAATCGCGATGCGGCAGGCCGTTTCGATGGGAAACCGGTAGACACCGGTGCTGATCGAAGGAAAAGCCAGGCTGGCGATGTGGTTTTCGACCGCCAGCTTGAGGCTGTTGCGGTAGCAGCTGGCCAGCAGGGCCTCTTCACCCCGCGCGCCCCGGTGCCAGACCGGCCCGACGGTATGGATGACGTACCGGGCGGGAAGCTTGTACCCCCCGGTGATGCGCGCCTCCCCGGTGGGGCAGCCGCCCAGGGTGCGACACTCCGCCAAAAGTTCGGGCCCTGCCGCCTGGTGGATGGCTCCGTCCACCCCGCCTCCGCCAAGCAGGCTGGTATTGGCGGCGTTGACAATAGCATCGACTTCAAGGCGGGTGATATCCCCCTGCACAATCTCGATCGCTGCCTCCTTCATCGTTTACTCCTCCCCTTTGCCCTCGGTACTATTCCCTGGGGCCCAGCCGAAGCTGCAGAAGCTCGGCGATCCGTTCCAGCGATTCCAGGGCACCCTTGAAATTATACATCATCAACCGCTCTTCCAACTCCTCGGCGGCCACCGGCTGCAGCCCCCTGAGGGTCTCCCTGAGGCCCTGGAACACCCCTTCGGCCGCGGTATCGCTGATGCTTAAATGCTCCGCCAGCTCCTGCATGCGCACAACCAACTCATCTTTCGAAAGCACGCCTGAATTCGGCCCGGCGGCCCCGGTCCCGGGACGAGCCCCGGCCGGGGGAAGGCTGCCCAGGGCTTCGAGGAGCGGATTCAGGACCTCGGCCAGTGCGTCCACCTTGACTTCCAGGCCACCCTCTTGCTGATGAAGAACCAGCTCCAGTTCCCGCGAAGCGTCCTGGACTTTCAGGGCTCCGAGGTTTCCCGCCACCCCTTTCAGGGTATGGGCGAGGCGCCGGGCCTTTTCCCGGTCCCCTTTTTCGAGCGCTGCTGCAATCTCCTCGGCCGTTCCCCGGTTGTCCCGATAGAAGCTGTCGAGGAGCTGCCGGTACAGCCTGGCGTTGCCGGCGACGCAGCGCAGCCCTGCGGCCAGGTTGACCCCCGCCAGCACGGATGGAATACCCTG
>CALZIC010000451.1 GCA_945787285.1 uncultured Desulfuromonadales bacterium | reverse complement strand
CTGCAAGGGAGAGATGACCATGGTCAGCACCCCGCGGCGGTAATGCCGGGCAAGCGCTGGAAGCTGAAAACAGAGGGACTTTCCCCCGCCCGTCGGCAGGATGGCCAGTTGCGGCCGGTCGGCCAGGCCGTGCAAAACGATCTGCTCCTGCAGACTGCCGCCGTCCGGGGCGGCCGGGGTCGGCCGGAAGGCCTCAAACCCGAAATACTTCTGCAACTGCCGCCTTGGATCGTGTGTCTCGCTGCAATAGCCGCAATCGGACTTGCCGCAGGGGATATCCCGCAACTCGCGCAAGACGGGCACCACATCCGGGAAACGATGCCGAACCCAGGGAGGGAGAACCGAGTTATGCCCCGCGACCTGCAACCAAGCCAGGCAGTAAGCCAGATTGGGGCGGCAGCTCGGGTCGAGCAGGTGGTTGAAGGCGGCCATGACCAGACCCGTTTCACAGGTCTTTCCGGCCACCTGGCGTTGAAAGACCTCGAAGGCCTGATTCTCTGTGATTCTGACTGCCCCCAGGGCGACGAAAACGGCGGCGATCCCTCTCCCGGAAAGGATGTCGGTCGGGACACCTTCGAAACAATAACGGTAAAAAGAGAGGATTTCCTTCTTGGCCTCGGGCAATGCGGCAAAGGCCTCCCACTGATCGGCGAAAATGCCGGCCGCCAGCCGGGCGTCGGCAACGGGATCGTTGATGCCGGAACGGATCAGCTTGTAGTCCTTGACCAGGCGATGGTAGGGGTTTTCGGGGAAGGCCAGCGGAGAAAGGTAAAGGGTGTCGATGACCGGTTTTTCAAGCAGTTTGAGGTCTGGCGCCAAAGCTTGCAGTATGGGCAGATCGTGCCCAAGCAGATTATGCCCCAGCACAAACTCGGCCGGCGCGGCCAGCGCATCCAACTGACGCAGCGCCTCGCCCTGACTAAACTTCCCCTTTTTCTCCAGGCAGTTTCCTTGAAAGATTGCACCGACTTTGACCAGCCGGTTATCTTCCAGGGTTTCAAGGTCGAGCAGGAGTGATTTGTCGATAAGTTGCGTCAGCTTCATGTCTCTGGCCACCCTTACAATCGCCACGCCCGCCGATGCTCGGCGAGGTATTGCTGTGCAGGCCAGAAGGCCTGATCAGATGGCGGAATGATGCCACGGCCTGAGAGGGTCATCATAAAGCCGGGGACGTTGGGATCGATGCCGATCTGGCGCGAGGTGATGACATTGTACTCTTGGGATACGCCCATCATCCCCTCGTCAAAAGCCCAGTGGCAGAGTTTGCACAGGGCCATACCGTTGCGGATATCATCGTTCTGGCTTTTGCTCCAGGGGACGATGTGGGCGGCATCGACCACGGTGTGTTGTTCCGGCGTGATGATCCGCACCCCGCACAGGGCGCAGCGGTGGTCGTAGGCCTTGACCACGATGCGGCGAAAGCCCTGGTCGCGGGCCGCGGGGCGGTAGTTGTCGGTCTCGATGATCTGCTTCACCAGCGGATGGTGGGATTTTTCCTCCAGCAGTCGGCTGTAGTCGAAGGCCTCGCGGTTGATGACCGACTGCTCCCGCAACAGCGCCTGGGCCTCGGTCGAGAAGCACGACTGGAGCAGCGCTTCCCGCAGCGCCTCTCTCCCCTCCCCGCTCTGCATGATATCGAACAACCCCTCGTCTAGCTTGGCGCCCAGAGCGTGCCTGCGCAGGTAGGTGACGGAGGAAGTGTTGTTGATGATCGCCGGGGTGATGGTCGTACCCGGTTGCGGCACCAGCTCCCAAAACGGTTCGCGGTCGAGGCGGGAGAAGGGGAAGGCGATGCTGCTGGTCTGGCCGAGGGGGATGATGCGCCGCCAGTAGAGGTTGAAGAGTTCGTTCAGTTCAACCAGATCGCCGGTGACGTCGATGAACGGCGCGGTGATGACGCCGCGATGCACCAGGTCGAGCACCGCCAGTAGCAGGATCGGCTTGTGCGGCGCCTTGCGCTTGGTGGCCTCGGTCCAGGTCGCGCCTGGGGCGCGGTTGAGGGAAGTGAACTGTTTTATGTAGGTGGTGAGGGCTGTCATGGTTTCTTTCAGGGGTTCATACAAAAAACCGACCCCGTTGGCCCACTATGGGCGTCCCACTTTTCCTTTTCCCCGCGATCGCTAGAGAGCGCCGGAGGCTTTTAAAATGTTTAAATGTTGAACCTGACCCCGGAGCCACACGCCCCCTATTTGGCACGATTCTTCAGTATTCATCCAGACTGAGGCAAGTGTAAAGTCCTGTTGCAAGTCATCAAGTAGGTTCTGGCCAGCATGTCCAGCCTCGTATAG
>CALZIC010000450.1 GCA_945787285.1 uncultured Desulfuromonadales bacterium | reverse complement strand
TTTAACTGATTTCACTCAAGGTGGGAGAAAAGGAGGAGTCATGGGCAAATATGAAACGGCAAAGCTGAGTAACCTGGGAATTGTGGGGCAGGGGGATGCCGGAAAGACATCCCTGACCGAAGCGATTCTGTACAATACCGGCATGACCGACCGTCTCGGCCGGGTCGACGACGGTACATCGACCATGGATTTCGAACCCGAGGAAATCAAGCGTCATATTACCATCAGTTCGAGTCTCAACCACTGCGAGTGGAAAGATCACAGCCTCCATATCGTCGATACCCCCGGCTCTACCAATTTTCTGCACGACACCCGCAACTGCATGCGTATCCTTGGCGGATCGGTGCTGGTGGTTTCCGCCGTCGACGGGGTCAAGGCGCAGACCTTTAAAATCTGGCAATGGGCCGAGGACTTCGAGGTTCCGCGGATTGTTTTCATCAACAAAATGGACCGCGACCGGGCCGATTTCCTCAAGGCGGTTGACGATGTCGAAAAGAGCTTGTCGACCCGCGCCATCCCGGTGAGCATGCCGGTCGGCTCCGGCGACGACTTTAAGGGGATCATCGATCTGGTCGACATGAAGGCGCGCTTTTTCAAGTTCGACGACAAGGGAACCTACGACGAGACCGATATCCCGGCCGAATACCTGGCAGAAGCCGAGAGGCTCCGTTTCATGATGGTGGAAGCGGCGGCCGAGGCCGATGATGAATTGATGGAAAAGTACCTTGAGGAGGAGACCCTCAGCCGCGAAGAGATTCTGCGCGGACTGCGCGAAGGGACCCTGACCAAGGTATTTACTCCGGTGCTTTGCGGCAGCGCCACCGCCAACATCGGCGTACGTAATCTGCTCAACTACATCGTCAATTGTCTCCCCTCGCCGGTCGACAAGGGAACCCAGTACGGCCAGGACCCGAAAACGAAGGAGGACGTACTGCGCCAGCCTGACCCCGCCGAGCCTTTTTCGGCGATGGTCTTTAAAACGATCAGCGACCCCTATGCCGGCAAGCTGACCCTGTTCAGGGTTTACTCAGGCACCGTGAAGAGTGATTCGGTGGTTTACAATCCCAACAAAGAGACCACCGAGCGCATCGGACAGATCTTTGAACTCGAAGGGAAGAAGCAGCATCCGGTACCCCAGGCCGAAGCCGGAGATATCGTCGCGGTGGCCAAGCTCAAGGAAACGGCGACCGGCGATACCCTGTGCGACGGCGGCAAACCGATTATCTACGAAAGCCCGTTGGCTCTGAAACCGATGATTTCCTTTGCCCTCGAAGCCAAGAGCAAGGGGGATGAAGAGAAGATCATGAGTTCCCTTGCCCGACTGATGGAAGAGGACCCCACCTATCATGTCGAACGTGGTGCGGAGACCAAAGAAATGATCCTCTCCGGAATGGGACAGGTGCATGTGGAAGTGGCCGTTGAGAAGCTCAAGCGCAAATTCGGGGTCGAGGTCCTTCTCAAGGAACCGAAGGTGCCGTACCGGGAAACGATCAAGAAAACGGTCAAGCAGCACTATCGCCACAAGAAGCAGTCGGGCGGGCGCGGGCAGTTTGCCGATGTCCATATCGAAATAGCCCCACTGCCTCGCGGCGAAGGGTACCAGTTCGTCGACAAGGTCGTCGGCGGGGTGGTCCCGCGGCAGTTCATTCCGGCTGTCGACAAGGGAATTCATGAAGCGCTGCCGCACGGTATTCTCGCCGGCTACCCGATTCAGGATATCCAGGTGACGCTTTATGACGGCTCGCATCACTCGGTTGACTCCTCGGAAATGGCCTTCAAGATTGCCGGTTCGATGGCACTTAAACGGGGTATGGAAGCCGCGAACCCCATCCTGCTCGAGCCGGTGATGCAGATGGAAGTGACCATCCCGGACGACTGCGTCGGGGACGTAATCGGTGACATGAATCAGCGGCGAGGCAAGGTTCTGGGGGTCGAGCCCCAGGGGAAAAACCAGGTCGTTGCCGTGCAGGTGCCGATGTCGGAAGTTCTCAAGTATGCTCCCGAACTGCGCTCCATGACCTCGGACCGCGGTCTCTTTACCATGGAGTTTTCACATTACGAAGAAGTGCCTCCTCACCTGACCTCCAAGATCCTGGCGGAGCACAGCCAGGCCGCTTCTTGATCAGGCGGTGAAGAAAGCATTGTTTGGCTGAATCCAGACCTGCGGGAGCAGGGCGGATTTGGGTTAACGGATGAGGTATTGAAGCATGGCCGACAAAGACGATGATGACTTCTCCTTCGGAGACGTAGGTGAAGACTTTTCCGACAGCGACGGCGAGGGGTGGGGTG
>CALZIC010000449.1 GCA_945787285.1 uncultured Desulfuromonadales bacterium | reverse complement strand
GCGGAAGAGGCCGCTCTTGATGTCTTCCATTTTCGGGACATAGAGATGAACCAGGCTCCCGGCGACCACCAGGTAGTAGAAGAGCCACAGGAAGAAGGATATGGCGACCACGATGCCGGCGGCATTGTGAAGTTCAATGGCTGCCTTGTAGGTACCGAAAATGTTGACGTTTTCGGGAAACCGGATCTGTGCGCCGGTGACGCAAAGGGTGACGATGCCGAGGGCGTTGAGCCAGTGCCAGATTCTCACCGGGGTCGGTTGCAGATATACCATCATCTTTTTCTCAGACATAATCAGTGTCCCTTTCCTTCTCTGTTCTTACGGGTGAAAAAGCGCAGGGTGCCGTGGCCGACGGGCATCACCATGCCACCGGCGATGATCATCAGGCCGGTGATGTTGAGCCATTTGCTGCGGGTGGCGCCCATCATGTAGAAATCGGGTGTGCCGTTAAGCACATCGAGAACCGCCCCCTTCTCAACGGCCAGCCTTGAATAGGTGCCGCCGTTGTGAGGGAAGGCGACAAAGCTTGTCTGCATGGCAGAGGGGCCGGAGGCGTGGCAGAACGAGCAGTCCCAGCGGTTGTCGAGGATCTGGTAGCTGTGCGTAACCGTTTCGGGGGTCATCATGCCCCAAAGTCGCACGTTTTTGTATTTGGGGTTGCCATTGAAGGCCCTCAGTTCGGCAATGGAGATCGTTCCGTTGTTGTCGGCATCGACGATGGTCTGGATCGATTCGCTGCCGGCAAGCTCTTCCAGGTCCTCGCGGCTGGCCGGAATAAAGTCGCTGTAGCGGCTGTTGTTGTCCCGTTGGATCAGGTACATGGTGATGACGTAATCCTCGGAGCCGGTGTGGCAGGTGATGCAGGGAATCGCCTCGATATGCAGGCTGGCCTGGGGCAGCCACTCTTCATGGGTGCGGACCGTTTCGGCGATTTCGTGACACGAGGCGCACTGGCCATTCATGTCGAAACCGGAAACTTCCACCGCCGATTGGACGGTATGGGGGTTGTGGCAGTCTGAGCAGGAGGCGTTGGCGCCATGCGTGCTGAGGCTGTACTCTTCGAAGACTGTGTCGTGGCAGTCCTGGCAGCTGGCCTTGGAGGGGGTAAGGCCGTCATCGGGGTGCTCATCAGTGACCGACTCGTGGCAGGAGGCGCAGCCCATTTCGGCGTGGGCCGTGGTGTCGAAGGTGGTTCCGTTGATAAAAAGCTCTTCGCCGACTTCGTCCGCTTCGCTGTGACAGCCGAGGCAGTCTTCGGATTCCATGGCACAGGCGATCGACGCGCAGAGCAGACTCGCCAATGCCAGGTGAATGAGTAACAGCAGTCTTTTGTTCAAATGTCGCACGGTAATCTCTCCCTTTGCAATAAGTGGTTTGGGTCGCTTGACCTGCCTCCGAACAGGTTATTTGATCGAGACCGATGACTTCTCTTTGTTTCTCTGGAAGACCCCTTTAATGATGCCGATGAAAAGCAGCGCCGCCGGTATCAGCTGGGCCACCACAACCAGGGCGCAGAATCCCAAAAAGATCCAGGCCGCCAGACTGGTGTGGCGTTCACCGCCTCCACCTGCTGCGAGTGCCGGGGAGACCGTTGCCGCGAACACCGACATTCCCAACATCAACCGATGCGTAGCTTTCATGGCTTGCTCCTTTCTTAAACATTTAGGGTCGCACTATCGTGAGTTGATTTAAATGTGGAAATATCAATAAGCAGTGGACGTGCCAAAAAAGGCCTGGAAGCTGAAAAAACTTTAACTGCCTGATAATGCGCTGCAATCTGCAGGGAGAGGGGCGCCTGGAGGGGGGCCGCTGGGGGGTGGGGTGTATGAAACTTTTATACGGGCTTCGGCGCGGGCCTTTTCATGCTTCCCGGGGCGACTTCTAAAAAAGACACTGGTATTAGCGGGTTACCTGCCGCATCAGGGTGTATTTGAAAAATATACAGGTGAATAAAACTATCGCGAAACCGGCAAATATCCCGCTGCTAGGAGGCTGCCGGACTTCACATAAACCGGCTGCAAAATCGACTGATCGGCCCATATCTCCGACGATTTTCGACAAATAGCCCTGCTATTCGCTCTCAAATCCTCGAAAATCTGGTCTCGACCATCCGATTTTTCGCTTCGGCCCGTCAAGTTCGACAGCCTCCTAGCAGGTTCCGGTCCCCCAGGAAACGCAAGCCCCCCTGAAGTTGACCGATGATATTTCAGTGCTGTCATGTGTGGTATTTAAATAGGAGGGAATATGGATAATCTTGCAGAAGGCCTGCTATGGTACCTGGCCTTCATGTTCTCGATGGTCGTGCACGA
>CALZIC010000448.1 GCA_945787285.1 uncultured Desulfuromonadales bacterium | reverse complement strand
GAAATCAGCGGGGGGATGCAAAAGCGGGCCGGCCTGGCCCGGGCCATGGCGCTTGACCCGGAAATCCTCTTTTTCGATGAGCCCTCGGCAGGGCTCGACCCTCTCAGCGCCAGGCGGCTCGATGATCTGATTCTCGAGCTGCGGGACAGTCTCGGAGCCACGGTCGTTGTGGTGACCCACGAACTGGCGAGCATCTTCGCCATCGGCAACAATTCGGTCTTTCTCGACCCGGAGACCAAAACCATGATTGCAGAGGGTGACCCCAACCAGCTCCTTGCCGAATCGAGTGATCCGAGGGTGCATCAATTTCTCACACGAGGTGAGTCATGAGCAAGAAGGCCAATCCGGCGGTTATAGGTGGGTTTGTCGTAGGCGCGGTGGTGCTGATCGTTGCCGGGGTCCTGATCTTCGGAGGCGGCCGGTTTCTTGAGAAGACCAATACCCATGTCCTTTACTTCGACGGCTCGGTCAAAGGGCTCAATGTCGGAGCCCCCGTCATGTTCCGCGGGGTGACGATCGGTTCGGTCACAGACATCGGTGTGCTCTGCGACGCCAAAGACCTCTCCTTTAATATCCGGGTCCTTATCGAAACTGTGCGAGGTCGCATAAGGGCCATTGGCGGAGAAGATGTCCTTGCCGAGGCGGAGGCGATCCACCAGAGCGAAGATATCATCGGGCTACTGGTTGAGAGGGGCCTGAGGGCGCAGCTGCAGACGCAGAGCCTGGTTACCGGCCAACTCTTTGTAGAGTTTGACCTTCATCCTGACACCCCGATCAAATACGCCGGGATAAAAGACGAGTACAGCGAAATCCCTACCATCCCTTCCAGCATGGAAGAACTCTCCAAGACCCTGGAGAACCTTCCCATCGCCGAACTGGTCGACAAATTTACCCTGACGGTGGAGGGGGTCGAACGCCTGGTTAACTCTCCGGAGATGTCGGGGAGTATCAAGCAGCTGGAGCAGACCCTGATCGATGTCCGCGGCATGACCAAAAAAGTCGATGTGCAAATGACCGCCCTGGCCACAGATTTCCGTAAAACCCTGGCCGACACCCGGACCTTGGTGAATAGCGTCGACAACCAGGTCGCCCCTTTAAGTTTGAGTGTTCAGCAAACGGCCGATTCGACGCAGGAGACTCTGGCAAGGGCAGAAGAGGTGCTGACTTCGCTTCGGGATGCGACGGCCGAAGGTTCCACTTTGCGGTATGAGACCATCAACGCGATTCAAGAGGTCTCCGATGCGGCTCGTTCTATTCGTGTTCTGACCCAAACCCTCGAGACACGACCAGAAGCCCTGTTACGCGGCAAAGCCCCAAGTGGAGGTTCAAAATGATTCGTTCTTTCTGGAACCCGGCTTTGGTTATGATTGCGGTCCTGATTTGCTCCGTTCTCGGGGGGTGCCTGGGCCTTGGTGAAGGCTCCCAGCCAACGCAATACTACCTCCTTTCTGGAATAGAAGAGGGCCAGGCCAATGTTCAGGGTGCGCCACTCGATACCGAGGTTGTCCTCCAGGTGGGTCCCGTCAAGCTGCCGAAATACCTGGACCGACCCCAGATTGTTACCCATTCGGGCGAGAATGAATTACTTCTCGCCGAGTTTGACTACTGGGCCGAGCCCCTGGAGGAAAATATTTCCAGGGTCCTGGCCAAAAACCTCACACAGCTGGTTCCTACAGACAGAATTATTCTTTATCCCCTGGAGGCTCCGGAATCTGAAACCTACCAGATCAAGGTGGATATTCTGAATTTCAGCGGACAATTCGGAGGAGAGGTCCACCTGGATGCCCGCTGGATGGTCGGTGGAAAAGGGGGCAAGGCGATTGTTCCCATCAAGAAATCCGCTTTCAGCGAACCGACCGACAAAGAGAGCTATGCCGCAACGGTTGCAGCGTTGAACCGCACCCTGGAAAAATTGAGCCGGGAGATCGCCGGAAACATCAGGCCCCATCTGATAAAATGATAAAGTGTCGTAAGGTGATGAGTGAGATGTAGCCCATGTTTTCCCCCCTCACCCATCACGCCTCACCCCTCACGGGTTCCTGGACCGGAGTAGAATTTGCGTATCGGATTTTTGGTCTTATTCACACTTTGGTGGGCCCTGCCGGCCACCCTCCCCCCGATAGCCTGGGGTCAGCTTCCTGTCAAAGCCCCCGAGGCTCCTGCGAAATCAGAGACGATAAGTGCCGAGGCTCCGGAAAAAGCCATTGAGCGCCTCACCGAGGCGCTCGTAAAGGCACGCCAAAGCCTCAATAGTGCTCAGAAGGTTCTGGAAACCACCCCGCCTGAGCAACTCGGAGCCACCGAAGAGGAAAT
>CALZIC010000447.1 GCA_945787285.1 uncultured Desulfuromonadales bacterium | reverse complement strand
CCGGCACAGAAGCCCTCACATGGCAAAATCTTATACCATCCTGCCGTCAAAGCCTCGGTCGTTGGCGGCAACAAACCTAAGTAACTTCTAAATTGAACGGATAATTCATGATCGCAAGCATGACCGGATACGGCAAGGGGCAGGCCACTGTTGGCGATATCTCTCTTGTCGTAGAAATAAAATCAGTCAATCACCGCTACGGTGATGTTACTGTTAAATGCCCCCGCTTTCTCTACCCGTTTGAGAACAAGGTCAAGAAAAAAATCGGCGGGGTTCTGAAGCGCGGCAAAATTGATGTGTTCATCAACCAGGACGTAGCCGGTGAAAGGGGCCTGATGCCGGTGTTGAATCGGTCGGTTGCCGCGTCGTTTATGTCTGTTTTTGAAGAAATGCGCGCCGAGTATGCCGTCGATGGGGAGATTCCCCTTTCCCTTCTGGCCTGCCAGAAAGACGTCATTACGGTTCGCGAAGGGGAGGTGGACGAAAGCGTTCTCGAGGAGTGCCTGAACGCTGCTCTAGAGGGGGCTCTCCAGGCGATATCGGAGATGCGTGAAGTCGAAGGGGCGGCCACTCTGAAGGATATGGAGGCGCGTCTTGGGCTGATCGTGGAGAGCCTCGCCGGTATCGAGGAGCGGGCTCCCCAGGTGGCACTCGAATGGCAGGCGAAGCTGGAAACGCGCCTTGAAAAGCTCCGAACCGACTTCGACTACGATCCCCAGCGCGTGGCCCAGGAGATCGCGATCTTTGCAGATCGCTGTGACATCAGCGAGGAAGTCACCCGCTTCCACAGCCATATCGACCAGTTCAGGGAGCTGTTCTCTGCGTCCGAGCCGGTGGGGCGGCGCATGGATTTTCTTGTGCAGGAGCTTAACCGCGAGGTCAACACCATGGGGTCCAAGTCGAACGATGCGGAGTTGACCCGTACGGTTGTCTCGATCAAGGCCGAACTCGAAAAGATCCGGGAGCAGGTTCAAAACATCGAGTAAAGAATGAAAGAATAATTCGGGGCAGGGGACTGAACAAACTGATTTGGGTTTTCATCCGTCCTCAACCCCTAGCCCCTTTAGATTGGTTTTACATGAAACGCGACGGCATACTATTCGTGGTCTCGGCCCCTTCTGGTGCCGGGAAGACCTCCCTGTGCAAGGAGATTATTGACTTTTTCCCGGGCTTGCGGCATTCTGTCTCATACACTACGCGAGCGATCCGGCCCGGTGAGGTGGACGGAGTTGATTATCATTTCGTATCGAAGCAAACGTTCGAGGCGATGGCGGGACGAGGTGAGTTTGCCGAGTGGGCCGAGGTTCACGGCAACTGCTACGGCACTGCCATTTCCACCCTTGAGGCCGCTCAGGCCGCCGGATATGATGTGCTTCTGGAGATCGACTGCCAGGGAGCCGCTCAGCTGAAGGAAAACCTCGAGAACGGGGTTTTTATTTTCATTCTGCCACCCGATTACGATGTGTTGCGCCGTCGTCTGGAAGGTCGCCAGACCGACGCACCTGAGGTGATTGAACGCCGTATCGCCAATGCCGCCGGAGAGATCAAGGAAGCAGTTTGGTATGACTACATCGTCATCAATGACGATTTTGCTGTCGCCGTGGATGAGTTCAAAGCGATTATCACCGCGGAAGGCTGTTGCACCGAAAAGGTGTTGGCAACTGTTAAAGAGAAATTTGCATTTTAAGGGTCTGAGTAGGTGGCCAACGCAGGGTTAACCAGCCCCCAGTCCCTAATCCCTTTCGCATTTTAAGGAGTATCCCAAATGGCACGTATTACCGTCGAAGATTGCCTCGAGCAGATTCCCAATCGTTTCCTTCTGGCCATGGTGCTCTATAAGGGGTCCCAGCCCCTGATCGAAAACAAGTCCAACAACAAGAAGATCGTTGTGGCTTTGCGTGAGGTGGCTGCCGGCGAGGTGGATTTCGAAATCCCTACCCGCAAACGGTAGGTGTTTGGACTTCTGGGCTGCATACATTTTGTTTTGATTGATTTTATGCAATTGCCGGCGGTAACACGCCGGCATTTGCATTTGCGCTTCTGGCGGCAGAGTTTCCATGGTTCGTTTAAACGATATCCTCGAAAAAGTTCTATCCTACAATTCCAATGCCGACCTCGATGCCATTCGCAAGGCCTATGTTTTCAGTGCCAAGGTGCATCAGGGGCAGGTGCGCCTTTCGGGCGAGCCTTACCTGACCCATCCAATGGAGGTGGCCTACATTCTGGCCCAGTTGAAGATGGATGTGGCGACCATCGTCACCGGCCTGCTGCACGACGCCATCGAGGACACCCTGACCACGGCCGATGAATTGCGGGGCGTGTTTGGGGGCGAGGTGGCCGAACTGGTCGACGGGGTAACCAAGCTCGGCAAGATGACCTTTCGCACCCGGGAGGAGCGGCAGGCGGAAAATTTTCGGAAAATGCTTCTGGCTATGGCCCGCGATATCCGGGTCATCATGGTCAAGCTCGCCGACCGCCTGCACAACATGCGGACCCTCGGTTTTCAGGATGAGGAAAGGCAGAAGAAGATCGCCCGGGAAACCCTTGATATTTATGCTCCTCTGGCCAACAGGCTCGGTATCAGCTGGGTCAAAGGCGAGTTGGAAGACCTGTCTTTCGAGTACTTGAACCCCGAAGGCTTCAAGGATCTGCAGGGCAAGGTTTATGAGCGCAAGAAGGAGAGGGAGGGGTACATTGAAGAGGTCAAGCAGAACATAGCCGGAATGCTGACCAAGCATAGCATCGATGGGACGGTTTCCGGGCGCTCCAAGCATCTCTATTCCATATTCAAGAAAATGGACCGGCAGGGGGTCGATCTCGATCAGGTCTACGACCTGATAGCCTTTCGGGTCATGGTTCAGAACATCCGCGAATGCTACGGGGTGCTGGGGATTGTCCACTCTGTCTGGAAACCGATTCCGGGTCGATTCAAAGACTATATCGCCATGCCCAAAGCCAATATGTATCAGTCCCTGCACACTACGGTGATCGGTCCTCACGGGGACCGTATGGAGGTGCAGATTCGCACCGAAGAGATGCACCGCATTGCCGAGGAAGGGATCGCTGCCCACTGGAAATATAAAGAGGGCAAAGGGGTGTCCGGTTCGGCAGGGCGCGATGATAACCGCTTCAAGTGGATGCGCCAGCTGCTCGAGTGGCAGCAGGAACTCAAGGACTCGCGGGAGTTCATGGATTCGGTCAAGGTCGACCTGTTTCCGGAAGAGGTGTATGTCTTTACCCCCCAGGGGGATGTCAAAGAGCTCCCCAAGGAGTCGACCCCCATCGATTTTGCCTACAGCGTCCATACCGACGTTGGGCAGCGCTGTGTAGGCGCCAAGATCAACGGCAAGCTTGTTCCCTTAAAAACCGTCTTGAAAAATGGTGACATGGTCGAGGTGATGACCTCCCCCAACCAGACTCCGAGCAAGGACTGGCTCAAGTTTGTCCGCACCTCCAAGGCCCGAAACAAGATCCGTCATTGGGTGCAGAAGGAGCAGCGTGAAAAGAGCATCGAACTCGGCCGGGGAGTGCTGGAGAAGGATCTGCGGAAATACGACATCAGTCTCAAGAAGGCCCTGGCCTCCGATGGCCTCGTTAAAACCTATCAGGATCTGGGATTTCATTCCGTCGATGATTTGCTGGCGGGTGTCGGCTACGGAAAGGTGCCGATCGGGCAGGTGTTAAGAGGCGTCGTTCCTGTCGAGAAGCTCGATACTGAACGACGCAAGCCGGGGCGTATCGGCAAGGTCATTGAAAAGATCCGCAAAAAACCGACCAGCGCCATTAAGATCCAGGGGGTCGAAGACATCATGGTGCGCTTCGCCCGCTGCTGCAATCCTCTCTCCGGAGACCCTGTTATCGGTTTCATTACCCGCGGCCGCGGCGTGACGGTCCACGCCATCGACTGTCCTCACGTCCTTGAGATGGACCCGGAGCGGCGTATCGAGGTCGAATGGGATCTGAAGAAAAAGACCACCCGGCCGATCAAGATCCGCGTTTATTGCGTCAACCAGAAGGGGATGCTGGCCGGAATCACCGGGGCGATCACCTCGTGCGAGGCCAATATCACCAGCGCCCAGGTGCAGTCGACCCCCGATGACAAAGGGATCAATATCTTCGAAATCGATGTGCAGGATCTCGACCACCTGAAC
>CALZIC010000446.1 GCA_945787285.1 uncultured Desulfuromonadales bacterium | reverse complement strand
TGGCGACTTTCGTCGTTGCCCATCTTCTCGAAAAGACTCCCCATAGGAGCTCCGGCACAACCGGCGGACATCTTGCGGTAGAATTCGAGGGACTCCTTTTCAAGGTGAATGGCATAGGCCAGAGCCTCGCGGGCATCGGCGTCGGCGCTGAGCTCCTTGGTCTTCAGAACATAGTCAAGATTCATCGTCGGCACCGGGCGATTCAGCTCTTCTTCCCCGGCAAAAACACCGTCGATAAGGGCTTTCTCGAGCTGCTGCTTGTGCTTGAGCTCGTCCAGAGCGGCATCCTGCAGTATCATCTTCGCCTGCTTGTTCTTGACCTTGCGCATGGCGGCAAGATAATGCCGAAACCCATCGTCTTCCATTTTTACTGCCATTTCGACAGCGGCCTCAAAAGTGTAACAAACCTGATCCTCTGAACCCATTTGCACTACCTCCTCTTAATAGATCACTATATAACCATGCTTGTCGGCGATTTGCGAAATCTCCAGCACATCCTTGATATGATAGCTTGATCCATCGAGGACGAAATCGTACCCGCCCTCGGGTTTTTCTTTTGCGAGACTGATCAGATATTCAAAGCTTGCCGTCTTGATCGTTTCCATACCGCTCACCTTAGAATGAGTTTTAACAATGCAATCTAATTACCATATAAAATCGATAATCTCAAGAACCTTCCAACAGACAGCCCTGCAACGCATCACCTGCCGGATCTACTCTCCGATAATCTTGACCAGAATGCGCTTGCGCCGCCTGCCGTCGAACTCCC
The DNA here is from genome assembly GCA_945787285.1 of uncultured Desulfuromonadales bacterium. Classification (GTDB taxonomy): domain Bacteria; phylum Desulfobacterota; class Desulfuromonadia; order Desulfuromonadales; family Trichloromonadaceae; genus CALZIC01. The sequence continues at coordinate 1,553 of CALZIC010000446.1, read as the reverse complement.
CATAGAAAATCTGCTCCCAGGGGCCAAAGTCGAGCCGACCCTTGGTGACGGCGACCACCACCTCGCGTCCCATGACCGAGCGCTTTAGATGGGCATCACCATTGTCCTCCCCGGTACGATGATGCTGGTATCCTGCGGGGTCAAATGGGGCCAACCCTTCAAGCCAGCGTTCAAAGTCCTGGTGCAACCCGGATTCATCGTCATTGATGAATACCGAGGCGGTGATGTGCATGGCATTCACCAGGCACAACCCCTCGCTGATCCGACTTTCGGCCAGGCAGTTATCCACTTCGGCGGTTATATTAACAAACCCCCGGCGAGCAGGAACCTCCATCCACAATTCTTTACGGTACGATTTCACGGTGATCCCCTAGAAATTCGGTATAAATTTCTACCGAATTTGCACGAAAACCCCCAAAGAGGGTTGTTTTATCCGCGGCACGATGGCAATATGTAAAGTTGCTCGATCGATTATTGATTTCTCATTACTTTTATACCGGACATCTATGCAACGCTATTTCCTCAAAATCGCATTAGCCCTGCTCCTGCTCACACTGCTGTCCGGCAGTGGCAGCGGATTGTCCGAAACCGACCTCAGCCACCTGTTGAGCAGACCGTGGGAGGGCATCCCTGCCTCCCATTCCGAACTCGAGGAACTCTTTGCCCATTACGATTACGACTGGGAGAGCATCGATCACGGCGTCCCGCCGATCTACCTGGAGGCCCTGCCCGAGGATCTCAACAGAATAACCCGAGTCAAAACCAAGAAGAAGGTGTTTTTCCTCTCCCTTCTCCCCCTGGTCCTGAAAGCCAACGACGCAATCCACCACCAGAAACACAGATTGTCTTCTCTGCTCTCCCGTCACGATCGCGATGGCAACCTGTCGAAGGCGCAGAGGGTCTGGCTGGCATCGCTGTCCAAATACTACCGGGTCAAGAAGAACATACTCGAAGATCAGACGGCGAGGCAGAAGCTGCTGAAACGTGTCGACACCATTCCCCCCTCGATGGTTCTGGCCCAGGCAGCGGCTGAATCAGCCTACGGGACTTCCCGCTTCGCTCAACTGGGCAACAACATCTTTGGCGAATGGACCTTCACCCCCGGCACCGGCCTGGTACCGGAAGGGCGGCCGGAAGGGGAGACCTACGAGGTTCGCCGATTCTCCAACCTCTACGAGTCGGTTCGATCGTACATGCGCAACCTCAACACCCACAGGGCCTATCGGGCATTGCGTGATGAACGAGTTCGGCTGAGGGACAACGGCCTTCCCAACAGCGGTCATGCCCTGGCTGGCGGACTGACCGCCTATTCGGCCCGTGGCGACTTGTACGTTGACGAGATAAGAGCCATCATCCGCAGCAATCGCCTGCACACCATCACCGAAAACACCCTGCTTCGATGCACCCCTGCCGAAAACCTCCCCCGGCAAAGCGCCGGGCTACTCTCCCCCAGCAGTCTCTGCTCGCGCCGTGTCGCGATCACCCAGAATCCATAACTGGCTGAACCAATGCCATCCCCCGCCCGTTTTGCCCGGTGCGGTCAGGGTGTATTT
>CALZIC010000445.1 GCA_945787285.1 uncultured Desulfuromonadales bacterium | reverse complement strand
TTTCCGGAAGATCGAGACCTGTATCGATGAAGTTGTGGCCCAGTCGGGGCTGAAGCCTTGGCAGATTGATACGGTCTCTTTGACCGGGGGCACCTCAAAAATTCCCCATATCCAGAAACTGTTCGCTGAGCGCTTTGGTCGGGACAAGTCGGAAAACCGTAACGCCTTCACCAGTGTCGCTCATGGTTTGGGTTCGAGCGTTCCGCTGTTTGTTTGACTGAGTGTCGGTGCCGGCCCCAAAGGGCGGGGGCCAATTCAAAGCCAATGGAGGGTTGAAACGATGCCTGACGATCAAGACTCTGAAAATGACGGAATCCAAAGGGAACTCCGCGCACGGCAGAAGTTCTCCGTGGCCGGCGCTATCGGCAGGGCGGGCAGCGGGTTGTTAAAAGGCGAATCCCCCATTCCCCGCCAGGTGCAGACAACCACCGAGATCATCCGGTTCATCGACCAGAACACCCCCGCCTCCAAGGGAGCACTCAAATCGATTTTGCGGCGCAGGGTCAAGCAGAACCAGGCTGCGGTGGAACGGCACCTGGACAACCCCATCCTGGCCTTGCGGGAGATCATCCAGGCCATCCTGGATAAGGAGTTCGCTCTGCAGGAGTTTGTGCGACAGGTCGATGCCCGATGGGGTGAAATGTTCATGGAACCTCCCCATTTTCAAAAAGCAGGACAAAACCCGCATCCCGATGATGAATACACCTATGACTCGGTGAAACAAGATCTTAGGGTCTTGTTGAAGAAGTTAAGCTCAGAGCCCCGGGCCCTGAACGCGGATCGAGAAAGGTGAATTACCTCGGAACCTCGAGCCTGATAAGATCAATTCTGCGTCAACAGCGCCTGTCCCCATTCGCGTCAAGGAGTGCCGCATGAAGATTCGAATTGCCCTCCTGGTTTGCCTGATGGCCCTGACTGCAGGCATTTCTGCTCCCTTATTCGCCTGGCAGGAAGAGACGCTGCCCGGTGACATGGCCATGACCGGTGAATGGCATGGTGCCGAGGTGGCTGCAGAAGACGGGGAGACCTGGCTGGCCCTGGTTCAGGAAAAAACCGGCTATTTCCTGCGTGAAGTCGCGATAACCGTTGAAATCGTCGAAGATGAGATTATCGATGTATCACCGGCGAAAACCGGCAAGAAGATCACCGGACCGCAGGGCGTGGAGCCGCTGGTGTTGCTGCGTAACGTGCCGCAGCTCAAACCCGGCCCGGTGGAGGCCGCGGATCTGATCGACAAGAGCTTCGATGCCGGCAAGCCGACTGCGATCTACTTCGACGGGTTGCTGTTCGAGCTTGAACTGAAATGTGCTGAAGAACATCGCGGCAAGGATCAGGCCGACTGTCCCCTGCAACTGAGTGGCGGCGGCAGCCGGCAGGCACTCCAGAGCTACCCGGTCTATCGCCCCTGCACCGGCGATGCGAGCATCGCCTCCGACGCTTTTCCCCAGGTCCTCTGGGCCGGTGACCTCGACCGGGACGGACGGCTCGACCTGCTGGTTGATCTGACCGACCATTACAACGTCGCCGCACCGACGTTGCTTCTCTCCAGCCTGGCCCAACCGGATGAACTGGTACGACCGGCTGCCGTGTTCCGCACCACAGGGTGTTGACTGGTTCACTGGTCAAGGGAACCTGACTGCTTCGGGGGCGGACCAGGGCAACCCCTTTCTCTCTTCCTCTTCCACGGGTGACCACCATGGCCAATCCAAAATCCCGCTTCTTCAAGGCATTCAAGAAGCACTTCTTTTTGCGCTTCCACATGAGCCTCATCCTTGTGGCCACGGGGTTGAGCGGCCTGCTGGGGACCAAGCTTCTGATGTGGAGCGGGGTGGAGAGTATTCTCATCCGCTATCCCCTCAACGTGGTCTTCGCCTACCTCTGCTTCTTTCTGTTCGTCAAAACCTGGCTCTGGTACATTTCCCCCAACCGAGAATCCATCGATGCCATTGACGGGCTCGACCTGGTCAATCCCTGGGATAGTTCCACCGGCTACAGTTCCCCGCAAGCCCCTCTTGGCGACGGCGGCACGTTCGGTGGGGCAGGGGCCTCGGGGGATTTTGCCGGTGCGAGCTTGGTTGCCGATGACGGCTCCGGGGAAGGATTGTTGGGCAGGGTGGCGGGGAATCTGGATATTGATCTCGACGGGGACGCCTTCTTTCCGCTGGTGCTGCTGGGGGTGATTCTGCTGGCGGTGTTCGGCTCCGGGCTCTACCTCCTCTATGAGGCCCCGGTTATTCTCACCGAAGCCCGGTTATTCTCACCGAAGCGGCCTTTGAGTTTCTGCTGGCCTCGGGGATGATCAGGCGCTTCCGCAGGATGGACGACCCTGACTGGCTGGGGAGTGTTCTGCGTACGACCTGGATTCCCTTTGTAATGGTTCTGATCATCGCCACCCTCTGCGCTTGGCAGCTGCAGGTCCATTTTCCCGAAGTGGTGAAGCTGAGCGATCTGTTCTGAGTGTGAAGCTGAGGGGCCGCTCTGGCAATGCCATAAACTGGTTATTGCAAAACCTTCCCCCGGTCCCGGCGCGGTTTCCCCTGCCGTTCGACGGCTCGACAACGGCTTTTGGGGAGATAAACTGAAGGCATAAATCGGCTAGGAGAACTGCAGATTCTGCACTGTTCGTGTGTGGGGTCAAGCTTGATTTATGATCGTCAGTCAAGAATTCCGCTTCTTCAGGGAATTCAAAAACTTCTTCCTTTTGTCCCAATCTTTCATGCCAAGGAGAAATAATCCGTATGGATGACGAAAAGATCAAGGTGCATACCGAAAAAGATCAGATCCTGGAGGTGGTGGTCACCAGCAAGAAAACCGACGCGATATGGATCCTGCTCGGCGAAGGGCCCCACAGTGTCAAGTGCAAGCTGACCCCCACTCGCAACAGCCTGGCCTACGTCGGAAGCCTGATGGGGCGTGAGCTCATCTACCAGCGGAGCGTCAAGCAAGTTCAGGCGGATATCGCCAGGCACAACCAGGAGGCGCATATACGTTTCAGCCGTTGATTGAATGGCACTCGACCCGAATTCCAAAATACCTGCTGTCAGGCCGTTGAGGCAGACCATGAAGGTCTGACACTATTCAGGAGACAAATGATGCTCATTCAAAAAACAGGTATTTCCCTTTTTGTGGCGATCTGGTTATGCTTCCCGCAATTTACCCTGGCCGCTGAAGCGGACCATCACCCAGAGGCGACCGCAGAACCTGGCATTCAAATTTCTCCTGAGCTCAAAAAACTTCTCAACCAGGAAATGGCAGCTATCGAGAAGGGCATGATGGACCTGATCCCGGCCATATCAGCCGGGAAGTGGGAAGAGGCGTCGGTAATCGGCAGGAACATCAAGGCCAGCTTCATCATGAAACAAAAACTTACCAGAGCCCAGAAAGAGGAATTGCACCGTGTCCTGCCCCCGGCCTTTATCGAAATGGATCAAGCCTTCCACAATTCGGCTGGGATGCTGGCGCACGCGGCCGAAAACAAGAACGCTGACGTGGTAAATTTCTATTTCTTCAAACTCAATGAAGCCTGTGTCTCCTGCCATGCAAAATTCGCAACGGACCGCTTCCCCGGTTTTGCCAAGAAGACTAAAAATAACGGACATCACCACTAAAAGGCCCTGATCTTGATGTAAACTGGGGCGGACCAAGTCAAAATCTGGGATCAATAAAAAACCAAGCTTGAAACCTCACCTTTGTTTGATGTCACTCATTCTACAAAACAAATAATGTTCTATTTTCTATAATTTTGTCGCCTGAACTTCGAATCTTTGGCAGACTGATATTTTAATGGTGCGGAAAGGATCTTTTTTCTCCGCGCTATCTGCACACTTCGACTTATAGCCGGGTTGTTAGTTTTCTGCTGGAAACTAACTGCCAACACCCGGAAGAGAGGCCCTTGCATGCCAAACAACCGTGACAGTCAACCGATCTTTATCGCCGGTGCCGGCGGCTACATCGGCGGCCGGCTGGTGCCGCGCCTACTGGAGGCCGGGTACCGTGTGAGGGCGCTGACTCGCAGCCCGGAGAAATTGCGCAACCGGCGCTGGGGCAGTCACCCGCAGATGGAAATCGTTCGTGGCGATGTTCTCGACTACCAAAGCCTGCTGCAGGGAGTTGAGGGCTGCCGGGCCGCCTATTACCTGGTCCATTCCATGTACCCCGAGGTCGATGATTTCTCCCACACCGACCGGGTGGCGGCGATGAACATGACCAAGGCGGCGACAGCGGCCAAGCTGCAGCAGATCATCTATTTGGGCGGATTGGGCGAGGAAGGAAGCGGCCTGAGCCACCATCTGCAGTCGCG
>CALZIC010000444.1 GCA_945787285.1 uncultured Desulfuromonadales bacterium | reverse complement strand
GGGGGGGGTGGAGGAGGGGCGCTTCGCCTACGACAACATCCGCAAGGTCGTCTATCTGCTGATCTCCACCGGCGGGGCCGAGATCGTCCTCTTCTGCCTGGCCCTGATGGCCGGCCTGCCGCTGCCGTTGATGGCGGTGCAGCTGCTGTGGCTCAACCTGGTGACCAACGGCATTCAGGACGTGGCGCTCGCCTTCGAGGGGGGGGAGCCTGGCGGCATGGAAAAAGCCCCTCGGCCCCCATCCGAAGGGGTTTTCAACCGGTTGATGATCGATCAGGTCATCGTCTCAGGCATCACCATGGGACTACTCGCTTTCGGCTGCTGGTACTGGCTGCTCTCCCAAGGGTGGGATGAGGCGGCGGCACGCAACAGCACCCTGCTGCTGATGGTCCTTCTGGAGAACGCCCAGGCGTTCAACTGCCGTTCCGAGCGGATTTCGGTTTTCCGCGTGCCGCTCAGCCGAAACTGGTTGCTGGTCGGCGGGGTGGCCGTGGCCCAGGGGATTCACATCCTGAGCATGAACATCCCCCTGATGCAGAAGGTGCTGGGGGTGCAGCCGGTCAGCTTTTCCCACTGGTTGACTCTCATCCTGGCGGCCTCGGCTCTGGTGGTGGTCATGGAACTGTTCAAATGGGTCAAGGCGAGGCGGGCCTGAGCGCATGCTGCGGTCTGATAGCTGATATCGGAACCATGGGATTTTGTTGCAACGCCTGGCGCATCTCTGGTAAAGAATGTTGCACGAATTAAAATGCTGTGCGGAAAAGGGAGCGCTTTGGCCTACTGGTTTTCGCCCTTAAGGGGCATGATTGTTTTATCGCTCATGGTCTTCTGGCTGATGCCGGCCGATAATGTCTGTGCGGCGAAAAAAAACGGACCGTTGCAGGTCAAGGTGGAGGGGCTCGACAAGGAGCTCAAGCTCAACGTCGAGGCGGCGCTGGTGCTTCCCCCCGGCCTGATCCGCGAAGGACGGGTCGAGCCGCGCTGGCTCGACCGGTTCACCCGCCAGGTCCCTTCCCTGGTCTCCGGCGCGTTGAAGCCGTACGGGTACTATAACTCCAAAACCGTCACCCGCGTCGAACAGGTCAACGGCAAGGGGAAAGTCCGGCTGATCGTGATCGTCACCAAGGGGGATCCCGTTTTGGCCCAGAGCGTGGAGGTGCTCCTCGACGGACCGGGGAGCGAGGAGGCGGCGCTTCGGGAACTGGTCGGCGCCTTTCCAGTGGTTGCGGGGAAGACCCTGCGCCAGGACCATTACGAACAGGCCAAGGGTGCGCTGCTGGCGCGGTCTGTCGATCTCGGCTATCTCGACGCCGAATTTGCCGAGCAGGAGATCCTGCTCGATCCGCAGAAAAACCGTGCCGACATCACGCTTCTTCTCGAAACCGGTCCGCGCTTTCTCTTCGGCGAAGTCCATATCGAGGGGGCCCCCGAATTCCCCGAGCGTTTTCTCAACCGCTATATCGCCTTCAAGCCGGACCGCCCCTTCACCTACGCCAAGCTGGGCCAGACCCAGTTCAATTTTCTCAACTCCGACCGCTTCCGCGAGGTGGTCGTCACTCCCCGGGTCGCGGATGCCATCGACAACCGGGTTGCTACAGATATCCGGCTGGTCCCCTCGGCCCGGCGCAGGCTGCGTCCCGGCATCGGCTACGGAACCGATACCGGGCCCCGATTTTCCCTGCGCTACAAAGACGTCAATCTGTTCAGGCTCGGTCATGAATTCTCCGCCGACCTGATGGTCGCTGCACAGAGGCAGGAGCTCTCTGCCGCCTACCTGATTCCAGGCTACAGGAACATCAACAGCTATACCGCCTTGCGGGTCGGGCTGCAGCGGGAAGACCCGGGAACCTACGAGAGCCAGTCCATATCCGCCGAACTCGAGCGAATCCGCAGCTTCGGCAGGGGCACGCAGGGGTCGGTCTTTTTGAGGCTGATGCAGGAAGAGTCTCAGGTCGCCGGGGAGGACAGATTTCGCTCGCAGATGGTGATCCCCGGGGTGCGCTATTCCCGGCGGCGCCTCGACGACGAACTGCGTCCCCGCAAAGGGTTCCAGTACAGCCTCGAGGTGCGCGGCGCCCACCAGAGCCTCGGTTCGGATACCGGCCTGCTGCAGGCGGTTGCCTCGGGTAACACCGTGGTATCGCTGCCGGGAAAACTGTTGCTGATCACCCGCGTTCAGGGCGGAACTACCCTGCAGAACGAACCGATCACAGAGCTTCCGGTTTCCCTGCGGTTTTTCGCCGGCGGGGACCAGAGCGTGCGGGGGTACGCCTACCAGGCCCTCGGTCCGCGGGACGATTCGGGAAAGGTCGCAGGCGGCAAACACCTGCTGGTCGGCAGCGTCGAACTCGA
>CALZIC010000443.1 GCA_945787285.1 uncultured Desulfuromonadales bacterium | reverse complement strand
ATCGGAGCCGGTCGGACCGTGCTGACCCACCTGAGCCACGACGTCGACTACCGTGTTCATGCACCGATGCTCCCCCCCCAGGTCGAACTCGCCTGTGACGGCCGGCGTTTCACCTGCGTTTCTCATCCGGTGTCCCGGGCCAAAGAGGGGTAAGGCCAGAAGATACTGCCGCTCACTGGAAAAGCGTGAAAAAAATGATTTAATTAGTAAATATGATTAGGTCGCGGGTTCTATTTTCCCATGCTTTTCCGATGCAAGCGAGGTGTCATGAACCGCTCAAGCCAGGATTCCATTCGCAATATCGGGATTATCTCCCACATCGATGCCGGAAAGACGACCGTTTCCGAGCGGATTCTTTATTACAGCGGTGAAATCCATAAAATGGGCGAGGTCCACGACGGCCTGGCCACCATGGACTGGATGGAGCAGGAGCAGGAGCGCGGCATCACCATCACCGCTTCGAGCACCAGTTGCCGATGGAAAGACTTCTGGATCAACCTGATCGATACCCCCGGGCATATCGATTTTACCATCGAGGTTGAGCGCTCCCTGCGGGTTCTCGACGGGGCGGTCACCATTTTCAGCGCCGTCGAGGGGGTGCAGTCTCAAACCGAATCGGTGTGGCGCCAGGCCAACCGCTACCAGGTGCCCCGCATCTGCCTGATCAACAAGATGGACCGGGTCGGTGCCGATCCCGAGGCCGTCATGGTGCAGATGGCGGAGCAGCTTGGGGCCCGCCCCGTGCCGTTGCAGGTGCCGGTCGGCTTCGAAGGGGCCTTTTCCGGGGTGGTCGACCTGATTGCCGGGTGCCTGCTTCGCTTTGACGAGGGGGACCAGGGAAGCACCGTGTATTCGGAGGCGGTTCCGGAGGCGCTGGCCGAGGAGGTGCGCCTGGCCCGGGAACGCCTGATCGAGGCGGCCGCCGATTTCGACGACTCGGTTCTGGCCGATTTTCTCGAAGGGCGCGAGATCGACGGGTCGCGGCTGACCGCTGCGCTGCGGCGGGGAACCCTCGAGTGCCGCCTGTTTCCGGTGCTGTTCGGCTCGGCGCTGCGCAACAAGGGGATCCAGCCTCTGCTCGATGCCGTCGGCACTTTTCTGCCGTCTCCGGCGGAGGCCCCCCCGGTGGTGGCCAGCCGGCCTGATCAGCCGGGGAAAGAGGAAATCCTCGGCCCGGACAGCAAGGGGCCGCTGTGCGTGCTGGCCTTCAAGGTCATGTCCGATGAGGGACGCAAGCTGACCTACATGCGCATCTATTCCGGGACCCTCAAGGCCGGCGATACGCTCTGGAACAGCTCGCGGGAGTGCCCGGAAAAGGTCGCCAGGCTCTTTCGCATGCACTCCCATCGCCGCGAACGCCTCGATGAGGCGAAGGCCGGGGATATTGTCGCCGCTGCCGGACTCAAGGGGGTGCTGACCGGCGACACCCTGTGTCGTTCCGAGTTTCCCCTGCTGCTGGCCGGGCTCACCTTTCCGGCTCCGGTCGTTTCCCTGGCCGTGGAGCCCAAGGGGGCGGACGACCGGGAGAAGCTCTTTCCCTCGCTGGAAAAGCTGCAGTGGGAAGACCCCTCCTTCAAGGTGCGGGAGGATGAGGAAACCGGCCAGACGCTGCTGGTCGGCATGGGCGAGCTGCACCTCGAGGTGATCACCGACAGGCTGCGGAGGGAATTCGGTGTCGAGGTAAAGACCGGCCGCCCCCAGGTCGTCTACCGCGAGACCCTGCGCAAGCAGGTCGAGCGCAGGGAGGTTTTCGAGCGGGAGATCGACGGCAAGCTGCAGCAGGGGGATGTGCTGCTGCGCCTCGTCCCCCTGTCCCGCGGTCAGGGGGTGCATGTCTCTTTGCCGGGGGAAGAGGAAACCGAGCTGCCTGAAGCGCTTCGCCTGGTCCTCAAGGAATGCCTCGAAACCGCCAGCTATGCCGGGGCCGTGGCCGGGTACCCTTTCACTGATCTGGCCATCGAGGTTCTCGAGGTCCCTTACCTTCCCGGCATTACCGGCGACATCGGCCTGAAGGCGGCGGCCCAGCGAGGGCTCGCCCTGGCCGCCCGCGAGGGGCGGCCGGTGCTCCTCGAGCCGATTATGGATCTCGAAATCATCATCCCCGGCGAGTATGCCGGCAAGGTCCTCGGTTCCCTGCAGCAGAAGCGCGGGCGGATCGAAGGGATGCATTCCCGGGGCGGCGAGGAGGTCATCCGCGCCAAGGTGGCCCTGTCGGAAATGTTCGGCTACATGACGGAGCTGCGCAGTGCCACCAAGGGCCGAGGCACCTTCACCATGGAGTTTTCCAGCTTCGATGACGCCCCCCCCGAGGTGCTCGAACGTTTGGCGGGGCGTTTTGGCTAGCTTGGTGTTTCGATC
>CALZIC010000442.1 GCA_945787285.1 uncultured Desulfuromonadales bacterium | reverse complement strand
ACACCATTTTTCAGGATACTCTCAATGTCTTGCGGATTGACTGATAGGTTTTTCAGACGACCGTTCAGATCGGTAAAGAACAGCTTGGTTGTGTCGACCCCTTTCAGTTGCTCGATTATTTTAGGTAGCTCTGTGCCACTCATTGTTTGTCCCCTTATTAGGAATTCGAAATGCGCTCAGAGTTTTCGTTCCTTTCTATAGTTTAAGTCTGCACAAGAAATTGATCTTGTAAATCAATATTTGTTATATCCCAGATCCGCGGGACTGGGGCGGATAAAGAGTGTAAGTGCTTGGCCTGAATAAGGGTTTCAAAAAATCTGAGGTTCACCCATAGGTTAATCGGTGATTTTTTGATCCCTTAGGTAGGTCAATGACTTGCGCTATTGGCCGGAAAAGTCTCGCGGATTTGGGTTATATGCAGCCGCCGTGTAGCCCAAAGGCTGTTGCCATCCCCGGGCTCTCTAAGAACCGTGCGTGGCCAAATACCCCGACTCCCCCGAAGCGCTGTCGATCTGCCGCGAGACCCGAAGGGAGATCGAAATGAGCAGGGCCTCTGGGGCAGGCCTGATAGATAGCAAGATGACCTATCCTGACAACAGGAAGTTTCAGTCTTTCAGACCTGCCCCCCCTCCCGCCAAGACCTTCCCCCTTCCCCCCTGGATTTATAAGAGACAAAACATCCGCTGTGCATTAAAATGCTGTCAATGGATAACGAAATGGATCAAATAAGGGCCCTGGTGGGTGATATCGACGCCGAGCAGATGCGTTTCGTCGATTCCTTTGTCGGCGAGAAGATGGCGCTCTTCATTCCGTCGATCGGCCCCTGTTTATATGCCATCACTCCCGACCACTCCCACCCGGCCTATTCCTTCATCCTCAATTTCGACAGCGGCACCCGCGTCGTCGTGGGAGAGAGGGTTATCGAAACTGAGCCGGGCACGGTCATGGCCATGGACCCCGGTGCGAGCCATCATGAGCTCATCGAGGATCAGCACGGCCGCTACGTGGCCATTTTCATCGATCGGCAGTATTTCGAACAAGAATTGACCCACTATCCCGATATCGACCATCTCCCCTTCAATTTCCGCGCTTTCGCCCCCGCCCCCGAGCTGATCAACCTGGCAAAGGACTTCATGGCCGAGGCCGATAACCGACTCCCCGGTCGGTATCAGGTGCTGGCAGCCTGCGGGCTGCGTATCTGTCACTCCCTCATACGCTCCCTGCAGAATTTCCCGTTGGTGGTCAGCGAATCGAGCGACCGGGTGGAAATCCACAAGGCGATCGAATACATGCATGTTCACTACGAGCGGAAGTTGAGCGTCGAAGATCTGGCCTCGGTAGCAGGTTTTTCCCCTTCGCATTTCAACAGGGTCTTCCGCCGCGAAACGGGCAAATCGCCCATCGACTACCTGATCGGGATGCGGCTTGAGAAGGTGCGCAAACTCCTTCGTTCCGGGACTGTCCGCATCACCGATGCCGCCCTGCAGTGCGGGTTCAGCAGCTCCTCCCATCTCACCAGTTGCTTCAGGCAGGCTTACGGCACCACCCCCTCGGAATACCTTAAATCCCTCAAATAGGGTCGGATTCTGAAAAATTTAGCGCCGATCTTGAAAGCGGCTCCAGGGTCACCACTGCTATCCTCCACTCCTCACAACATTTAACGGAGGAACGAATGAAAAAAGAGGACATTCTGGCCCTGATCAACAGCAACCCGGCCTTTCACCTGGCCACCGTCGAGGACGGCGAACCGCGGGTGCGCGGCATGCTGCTCTTTCGCGCCGATGGTGACGGGATCGTTTTTCACACCGGTTCGATGAAGGATCTGAATCGCCAGCTGCGCCAGAACCCCAAGGTGGAGCTCTGCTTCAACGACCCGAAGACTTTCGTACAGGTCAGGGTGAGGGGCGAGGCCGAAGGGGTGGACGATCTCGAGTTCAAGAAGGAGATCGTCGAAAGCCCGGGCAGGGAGTTTCTCAGGCCCTGGATCGATGAGCACGGCTATGAGTTACTGGCCGTTTTCCGGGTGAAGAACTGCAAGGCCTCGACATGGACGATGCAGAACAATTTCGCACCGAAGGAATTTGTGGAATTCGCCTGAATCGGAAGGGTAAAAAGAGGTTCGTGGGGGCAAGTCATGCAGTGATCAGTTTGTGGCATTGTAAGACTACCCCCTCGCCCCTGCCAAAGCACGAGTCCCTATCTTGGCAACTTGGATGCCTGACCCCAGGCTCCCAGCAGGTCGCGGCGCTGGAGATCGTTCATGGGCGTCAACCCCCAATCGTCCAGCACCAGCAGGTCGGTCTTGGCGTAGGTCGTCATCAGTTTTCCGTAGCGTCCGTCTGCCTTGGCCAGGCGCAAGTCTTCGAAGAA
>CALZIC010000441.1 GCA_945787285.1 uncultured Desulfuromonadales bacterium | reverse complement strand
CGCGCCCCGGCCCCGACGGCCGCAAGGACTGGGATCTGGCGCGGGTGCTCGAGACCTTTCCGCGCCTGGCGCAGCGCATGAGCAACCTGGGTAACCACCTCTCCGGTGGTGAGCAGCAGATGCTCACCGTCGGTCGGGCGCTGATGACCAACCCCGACCTGCTGATTCTTGACGAGGCCACCGAAGGCCTGGCACCGCTGATCCGCAAGGAGATCTGGTCGGTGGTTCGCCAGATCAAGCAGAGCGGCATCGCGGCGGTGATCGTCGACAAGGATATCAAGGCGCTGCTGGAACTGGCCGATCGGAATATAATTATCAGCAAGGGGCGGATCGTCTACCAGGGGAGCTCGGCGGAATTAGCGGCGCATCCTGAGATCCACATTCAGCACTTGGGGGTTTGAGCCTGTCGCTGCAACGCCTGGAGGAACAGCGCTATGTCCATGAAACAAATTCTGGTTCATCTCGATAATACCGATCGCTGCCTGACCAGACTGGATGTGGCCATCTCTCTGGCCCTTTGTCACCAGGCCCATCTCACCGGGGCCTATGCGACCTCGCATCCCTTTTCCGCCTTTCCACGGGCCGGCTTACCGCCCAAGGTCGCCGAGCTTGAAGCCCATTTCCGGCAGAAGACCACCGCCGCCGGAATTTCTGCGGACTGGCTGTCCACTGATGCGTCCGGGCTGCACGCCGGTGCTACCGAGAGACTGATTCTGCAGGCGTATTACGCCGACCTGATCATTGTCGGCCAGGCCGATCTGGGCGCCGAACATCTTAACACCCCCAACGAACTTCCCGAACGCCTGGTGATTGAAGCTGGCCGCCCGGTGCTGGTCATTCCCAGGTTCGGTGAATTTACCCGCGTCGGCCAAAGGGTCATGCTGGCATGGCGTGGCGGCAAGCCGGCAGCCCGGGCGCTCAACGATGCAATTCATTTTTTGGAGCAGGCCAGACAGGTTAATCTCTTGATGGTGAACCCCGGGGAGAATTTCGAAAACCAGGCCAACAGCCTCTGCGCTTACCTGCGACATCATGGAGTCAGCGCTTCGGTTGACCGGCTGTCAGTTGAGGACATGCATGCCGGAGACGTTTTGCTCAACCAGGCCTGCGACCTGGAGATCGACCTGATGGTGCTGGGGGTTATTGCCCGCAACCGCCTGGGAAAGACCGGCCTCGGTCCGGTCGGCAAGCATTTTCTCGAACACATGACCATTCCGGTGCTGATGTCCGGCTGAGGGTTAGTGTTCAGGCTGCGCCTTTACTCAACAGCCGAATCCCCGCTTCCAACCCCTCGAGGGTCAAGGGGAACATCCGCCCGCCCATAAGTTGCCGCACCATGCCGACCGACTGGGTGAAGTTCCACCAGCCCTGCGGGGTCGGGTTGAGCCAGATGGCATTTTTGTAGGCATCAAGCAGACGCTCTCCCCAGACATGGCCCGCCTCGGCATTGTAGTGTTCGACACTGCCGCCGATCATGGAAATTTCGTAGGGGCTCATGGCGGCGTCACCGACGAAGATCAGCTTATAGTCAGACCCGTAGGTGTGAATAACCTCCCAGAGGTCGACCCGCTCGGCCCGGTAGCGCTGGTTATCGCGCCAGACGCTCTCGTAGACAAAGTTGTGAAAATAGAAATATTCCAGATGCTTGAATTCGACCCGGGCGGCGGAGAACAGCTCTTCGCAGAGCTTGATGTGTTCATCCATCGAGCCGCCGACATCGAAGAACAGCAGGACCTTGATCTTGTTGTGGAGCTTGGGGACCATCTTCAAGTCGAGATAACCGGCGTTGTTGGCGGTGGCGCGGATGGTGTGGGGCATATCGAGCTCTTCCGGAGCGCCCTCACGGGCGAAATGCCGCAAGCGGCGCAGCGCGACCTTGATGTTGCGGGTCCCCAGCTCGACCGAGCCGTCGAGATTTTTAAACTCGCGCTTGTCCCAGACCTTCACCGCCCGGCGATGGCGGGACTCCTGCTGGCCGATGCGCACCCCTTCCGGGTTGTAACCGTAAGCACCAAACGGAGAACGGCCACCGGTCCCGATCCACTTGCTGCCGCCCTGATGACGTTTTTTTTGCTCCGCCAAGCGCTGCTTGAGCGTTTCCATCAGCTTTTCGAAACCGCCGAGCGCTTCGATCTGAGCTTTCTCCTCTTCGGAGAGCATCAGTTCGGTCAATTTACGCAACCACTCCTCGGGGATCTGGGTTTCAAGCTCTTCACCGAGAGCGGTCACCCCGGCAAAATACTGGGCAAAGATTCGGTCGAATTTGTCGAAGTGGGTCTCATCCTTAACCAGGCAGAGCCGGGCCAGATAATAGAAATCCTCGACGCTCCCCCAGATCACCTGTTTGTCGAGCGCCTCGAGCAAACTCAGA
>CALZIC010000440.1 GCA_945787285.1 uncultured Desulfuromonadales bacterium | reverse complement strand
AAAAATATCAGAAAAGCCCACTTAAAGCAATAGAGCAAGAACGTCCCCCTTGCCACACGTCCATCCAAAGAATGAATCTTCCTTGCCACCCCGAAACAGAATAATTATACTGAGCCCCGCCAATCCACCTGAAATACAAAACACGGAGAAATCCCGTCATGAAAACAATCATTTCCTTACTGTTGGCCGTTCTGTTGGTCCCCAGTTTGTCGGCCTGCAGATCGGAAGAAGACGAACAGAAGATTCAGGCGGTGGTCAAGCGGACTCTGGAGAATCTGGTCTTCGTCGAAGGCGGTTCTTTTACGATGGGCGACGCCGGAGTCACCTACACCAACGAATACGGCAGGGAGGTCTTTCGCTACTGGACCGGCGAACCGGATACCAAACCGGCGCACAAGGTGACGCTGGACAGCTATTCGATTCAGAAGTACGAGGTGACTTATGAGGAACTAGACTTGTTCAGCAAACTTGAAGGATATGAGTATGTAAGGGCTAAATCACTTGGACATTATTCGCGCGAGCCCAACATGGCGGTTTGGGGGGTGCCTTGGCAACCTGCCAAGGACTACTGCAAGTGGCTGGGCGAAGAGACGGGGCTACCCTTTGATCTGCCCACCGAGGCCCAGTGGGAATACGCCGCCCGCAGCCGAGGGCTGAATGTGGCCTTCGCGACCGACAATGGGAAGATTGATTTTGACCGGAATTACGCGGGTAAAAAGGCGACTTGGCATCCTTCTCCTCCAGGCTCTTATCCCCCCAACCCCTTGGGGTTGTATGACATGACTGGCAATGTGTGGGAATGGGTCAACGACTGGTACGATCAGGATTCCTACGCAAATTCGCCGGAGAAGAACCCCCAGGGGCCGGAAAAGGGCCATGAAAAAATCATGCGGGGCGCCGGTGTTGTCGGCTCCGCCGAATATAAAGTGTTGTTTCGTCGTCGACCAGATCCTCCAACCTCCACCGACGGTGGCGGTATTCGCTGCGTGATCAACAACCCGCAGCCAGTCAAAGCACATTAAAGGAAAAAAGGGGCGGCATTTCTGCCGGCCCTTTTTATTGATTTACCGGAAAAAGACTCAGATTTCCATCGGAGATTGACGACCCTGCACCGCTCCGCCGGCTGAGGTGTCAGCTGTTTCGGGCAGAGCGTCATGCCAGGACCGCCAGGATTGCTCCGTCACATCGAGCCTCTCCAGATACTCAATGACAGCACCTTGGTTGGCCTGCATTCGTTCGGCCTTCAGGGCGGCATCCTCGTTTTTTGGAATGTCTATCCCCATATGTTCAAGCACCTCCTGCAGATCGCGCTGGCTCTGCACCCAGGAGAGAACCGTATGCACCGCCTGCTTGCGCTCGGAGTCCAGGATTTTAAAAAGGGTGACCACATCAAACCTCAAGCCTTCGGGTTTGATCAGCAGGTACAGGATGCGGCCTTTGACTTCGGGCGTAGTGTAACGTACTACCTCGGCGTTTTTGCTGATGTTTTCGATTAATTGCCGGGCTTGGCCCTCTTCCTCTAAAGCCTGATACCAGAAGTCCGTAAGTTCTTGAGCGGGCCCCATAACCTTCATCCCGAGCGCGCCGACAAACAACGTGCCGGCGCCGGCCAGATTGCCCATCAACAACATCTTGTACGACCAGCTGCAAAACAAATCAAAGGTATCAATTGGACCATCTGGTTCAAATAAATCGACAAAATTGAAGTCATGGTCACGCAATTGGGTATAGACCATGGCGATAAAGCTGTAGGTATGCTTGACGCCCACAGTAAAGGCCAGCTCGCCGCCAAAGCCCGGCCCCAAGGCCGCCGACGCTGCCGCCTTAATCATGAATTTTCTGGAAAATGGATCAAACCCGATCTTAAACGACCCCTTCAGAGTCGCGCCGAGATAACCGGTGACAGTGTAGCCGACGCTGGCCAGATCAACGAATTCAGGCTTTGATTCAGCGGGAGCGGTGTGGGAGTTTTGGCACGACACAGCGGGGGACCACACAGCGGGTTCTTCAGGGGTCCCCGAGAGACAGCTTTTGGGCTCGCCGATAAATCTCGATGACGAAGAATGCGAACTCTGGCACTTGATGGGCGGAAAGAGGCCGGATGTCTGCGGTGTTGGTGTCTCTGACTCCGAAGCCATCGGACCGCTACCGTATTCCGGCGGAATCGGTTCGGGGCACTTCCACTGCAGAGTACCCTTGCAGCCGACTTCGGCCTTGGCGCCTGCGAAGACCTCTCCTTCGATCCCTGCGCCGGCGCCGGCTTCCTGGGCCTTGGTCCGCAGCCCCTTGGCTTGTAGCACCTCGGTGCTGGAACTGAAATCGATGTGGCCGGCCAGTGCCAGGTTAGCGCCGACATAGCCGCTGAGAAAGGCATC
>CALZIC010000439.1 GCA_945787285.1 uncultured Desulfuromonadales bacterium | reverse complement strand
CGGCTCTTTGATCCCGGGCCCGGTGACGGTGCAGATCCGCTCGATCAGGGGAATGCCGTCGCAGACCGCATCGGCCGCCGCGGCGGCGGTGCCGACGTTCTGCACCACCACGCCGACATCCATCGGCAGGCCGCCGGAGGGGACCTCGCGGCCGGTGACCGCCTTGATCAGCTGTTTTTCCGCCCCCTGCGGGTACTGCACCTTGAGCGGCACGACTTCGATATCGCGGTCGGTACAGGCCTGTTCCATATGGGTGATGGCATCGGGCTTGTTGAGCTCGATGCCGATATAGGCCTTATCGACCCCCAGCACCTTCATGAGGATCTCGATGCCGACCAGGATGCGCTCGGCCTCCTCCAGCATCAGCCGATGGTCGGCGGTCAGGTACGGCTCGCACTCGACCCCGTTGAGAATCAGGGTGTCGATCGGCTTCTCCGCAGGGGGAGAGAGCTTGACGTGGGCGGGGAAGGTGGCCCCGCCGAGTCCGACGATGCCGGCATCGCGTATGCGGTCGCGAATCTGCTCCGGGGACAGCCCGGCCGGGTCGGCGCCCTCGAGTCCCTCGACCCAGGTGTCCTCGCCGTCGGCTCGGATAATCACTGCAGGAAGATTACGCCCCGCGGGGTGTGGGCGCGGCTCGATGGCCGCCACCTCGCCGGAGGTCGATGCGTGGATGTGCACCGAGACAAAGCCCTTGGCCGTTGCGATGACCTGCCCCTTTTTCACCGGATCTCCGACCCCCACACAGGCTTCGGCGGGGGCGCCGATATGCTGGGAGAGGGGAATGACCAGTTCCTCGGGGAGCGGGCAGGTTTCGATCGCCCGGCGGGCGGACCACTCCTTGTTGTCAGGCGGATGAATACCGCCGGCAAAACTTCTTTGTTTCATTCAGCGAGTTCCTTAAACGGCAATTTTCGTCTTTACCGGCGGCGCCGAAAAACGGCTCCCTTCCGGGTACCCCTCGGCAAAGTCGAGGATGCAGTGGGTCGGACACTTGGCAACGCCCGCAGTCGCCTGCTCATGATGTTCGTAGACGGCATGGGCCAGGTTGTCTTCGATCCGGTAGGCCTCGGGGGACGCCTTGAGGCACAGGCGGCAGCCGATGCAGCCGATTTTACAGTATTTGCGCACCAGCGCTCCCTTGTCACGGCTGTTGCAGAGCACATGGACAGTGGCCTTAAGCGGAGCCATGGTGATGACCTGTCGGGGGCAGGCGGCAAGGCACTTTTTGCATCCGGTACACAATTCCCGGCTGATTACCGCCAGGCCGTCGCCGGTCATCTCGATGGCCCCGAAGGGGCAGGCACGGGCGCAACTGCCGAGTCCCAGGCAGCCGCCGGGGCACTCTTTGGGGCCGTCGGCGATCCGTTGGGCCGCGCCGCAGTCCTCGATGCCGATGTAGCGGTACTTGGCGGCGGTTTTCGAATCGCCCCCCTGGCACAGTACAACGGCCACCTGCGGTTCGGCCGCGACCGCCTCCACCCCCATGATGTTGGCGATCTTTTCGATCGATTCCTGCCCGCCGGGGGTGCAGAGGGAGGGATCGGTTTCGCCGGCGGCCACCGCCTTGGCGTAGGCGCCGCACCCCGGAACCCCGCAGGCACCGCAGTTGGCCCCCGACAGAACGTCGAGAATGGCCAGTTCCCGGGGATCGACCTCGACGGCGAACTTGCGGGCCGCCGCACCGAGGGCCAGAGCGGCCAGCAGGCCGATGCCGCCCAGACTCAAAATAGCTGAAAGCATTTATCTACCTCGTTGTTGATTAATTCCACTGTCCACTGGTCACTGGTCACAGCCTTTTACCCTTTTACCAGTCCGGCAAAGCCCATGAACGCGAGGGACAGCAGTCCGGCGGTGATCATGGCGATGGCCGTGCCGCGCAGGCTTTCGGGCACGGGTGCCAGGTCGACCCGCTCGCGAAGCCCGGCGAAGAGGACCATCGCCAGGGTGAAACCGAGTGCCGCACCGATGGCGAAAACGATCCCCTCAAGAAAGGTATACCCCTTCTGGATGTTCAGAACCGCCAGGCCGAGGACCGCGCAATTGGTGGTGATCAGCGGCAAAAAGATTCCGAGGGACTGGTAAAGGACCGGGCTGGCCTTCTGAATTACCATCTCGACCAGCTGCACCAGGGAGGCGATAACCAGGATGAAGGCGATGGTCTGCAGGTACTCGATTCCGAACGGGATCAGAATAAAATACTGAATGAACCAGGTCACCACGGTGGCGACGGTCATGACGAAGGTTACCGCCATCCCCATGCCGAGGGCGGTCTCCACTTTCTTGGAGACGGGTCTCCACTTTTTTGGAGACGCCGATGAAGGGGCAGATGCCGAGAAAGCGGGCCAGGACGAAGTTGTTGACGAATATGGCGCTGATCAGGATCAGGATGAGTTCGGTCATGGGGACTGTTTACCTTTGGTTGATATTGTGGTGCCGTTAGTTACCAGTTATAAACCCTAAAAACCGAGGGGTTGCGCCCCCTCACGGCGCCTTACTTTTTCTGCTCGCCCAGAAATAGTAAGCAAAAAGAGGGCGCCCCGCTCCTTGCCCGCCTGCGTCACAGGGGAGGGTTTATCCCTGTCGCCATTTGATGGCTCAGCGCAGGCACTGGAACAGGCCGGTGCACCACAGGCAGCTTCCGCACGGTTCTTTTCCGACCTGGGCAGTGAGGGTAGTCGTAGCGGATGACATTGCCCCGGAAGGTGCGGAAGCCGGGGTCGTTCCAGATCTCCAGAATGTCTCTCTCGGCCAGGGTGCCGAACACCTTCGGTTGCACGGCCTGGTCCCAGCCGCTGGCGAAACAGTTGTAGCGGTGCCAGAGAAAGTAGCAGGGGTGAATCGCTCCGTCCCAGGAGACGAAAGCGCTCCCCTCTTCGACGAAGTGGCAGGTGCGGTCATCCTTCGGTGCGAGGGCCGGCAGGCTGAGCTCGAGCCCCGTGGCCCTGGCCACCTCCTGCGCTTCTTCGAAAATCGCCGCGACCTGACCCTGCAGGGTCCGGTCGAGGTTAAGCAGCTTTTTCAGGTCGAAGGCGACGCCCTGTCGTTTGGCTTCGTCTTTCATCGCTTCGACCGTATCGATGATCTGTTGCTCGTCTTCGTTTTTTGCGTATCGCCACAAAACGCTGAAATAGTCCTCGATGGCGACCCCGTCGTTTGCGGCTTTTTCGCTCCACTCATCGAACAGGTTGATCGCCCCCTCGGTGCAGCTCTGGTAGGCCGCCTGGTGAGCATGCGCCGCATCGTAGGGGAGAACGTGGGAGACGATGGCAAAATTTGCTCCGCGTCGCGCAGCCCAGCGCAGGGCGGCCGGCAGTTCGTGCAGGTTGTCGCGCATGAGAACGAACTCTACCCCCACCTGAAGACCGCGGCCGTCAGCCTGTGTTCGGGCGGAGTCGAGGGCGACCAGGGCGCGATCGACGGCGTCGAGTTCCCCCCCTTCGCGTACCTTTTTGAAGGTTTCGGTCGAGTTGGCGTCGAGGGAGATGCAGATGCGGTCGAGGCCGGCCTGCACCAGCGTGGCCGCGCGGACTTTGTTCAGCAGCAGGCCGTTCGATTGAAATCCGACGATTCCGCTGGCCGGCATACTTTCTTTGCCCCTTCGGATG
>CALZIC010000438.1 GCA_945787285.1 uncultured Desulfuromonadales bacterium | reverse complement strand
GGTCAGCCCCAGTTCGCCGAGCTTGTCGTACATCAGGGTGCGGTCGAAGCGCTCGGCCTCGTCACGCTCGGCCACGCCGGGGGCGATCTCGGCCTCGGCAAATTCCCGTACCATCTGCCGCATCAGGTTGTGTTCTTCTGTGAGTTGAAAAATCATGGCATGTCTCCTTTTCTGCTGTTATCGGTGTGTAAACGGATTAGTTTCCCTGAAAGCGGGGGGTGCGTTTCTCCAGAAACGCCTGCATCCCTTCTTTCTGATCGCTGCTGGCGAAGCAGAGTCCGAACAGGTCGGCCTCATACTGATTGGCCTTGTCGAGGTCCATCTCCAGGCCGTTGCGTACCGCCTCCTTGGCCAGCTTTACAGCACAGGGCCCCTTGCTGAGGATGCGGGCCGCCATCTTTTTCGCGGCCTCCAGCAGTTCGGCCTGGGGAACCACCTTGTTGACCAGGCCGATGCGGTAGGCTTCGGCCGCATCGATCAAGTCTCCGGTGAGAAGGAGCTCCAGGGCCACCCCTTTGCCGACCAGCCGCGCCAGGCGCTGGGTGCCGCCGAAGCCGGGGATGACGCCGAGGTTGACCTCGGGCTGGCCGAAGCGGGCCTTCTCCGAGGCTAGGCGGATATCGCAGGCCAGGGCCAGCTCGCAGCCGCCGCCCAAGGCGAAACCGTTGACCGCGGCGATGACCGGTTTAGGGCTCTTTTCGATGGCACCCATCACTTCGTGGCCGAGCTTGGCGAACTGCCGGGCGTCAAGGGCGGAGAGGGGCTGCATGGCGGCGATGTCGGCACCGGCGACAAAGGCCTTTTCGCCGCTGCCGGTGAGGATGATCACCTGTACCGCCTCATTGTTCGAAAGATCGGCAAAAGCCCCCTGGAGTTCCACCAGGGTCTGTTGGTTGAGGGCGTTGAGCGCCTGGGGGCGATTCACGGTGACTACGGCGATCCCCTCGACCGTTTCGATCAGCAGATTTTCGAATTTCATGGCACCCTCCTCAGCCGTAAGTGTAGAAGCCGCGGCCGCTCTTGCGCCCGAGGTCGCCGGCGTTGACCATCTTGACCAGCAGCGGGCAGGGGCGGTACTTGGGGTCCTTGAACCCGTCGTAGAGCACCTCGGCGATGGCCAGCACCGTGTCGAGACCGATGAAGTCGGCCAGGGTCAGCGGACCCATCGGCTGGTTGGTGCCGAGCTTCATCCCCTGGTCGATATCCTCCGCCGAGGCGACCCCTTCGTAGAGGGCGAAGACCGCCTCGTTGATCATCGGGATCAGCACCCGGTTGACGATAAAGCCGGGATAGTCCTGGGAGACCGCCATCTCCTTGCCGAGCTGGCCGACCATCTCGGCGATAACCTCGAAGGTCTCGTCGCTGGTGGCGTGGCCGCGGATCACCTCCACCAGGGTCATCACCGGCACCGGGTTCATGAAGTGCATGCCGATCACCTTTTCGGGGCGGGAGGTGACCGAGGCGATGCGGGTGATGGGGATCGACGAGGTGTTCGAGGCGAGGAAGGCCTCGGGCTGGATCACCTGGTCGAGCTTTTTGAAGATTTCGAGTTTGAGAGCCTCTTTCTCGGTGACCGCCTCGATGGCGAGGTCGCAGTCGGCCAGGTAGTCCATCGAAGTGGTCCCCTTGATGCGGCCGAGAATTTCGGGAACCTGTGCGGGGTCCACAACCCCCTTGTCGGCCTGGCGCCTGAGGTTCTTCTCAATGGTCGAGAGTGCCCTGCTCAACTGCGCCTCGTCGATGTCGTAGAGCACCACCTCGAACCCGCTCTGGGCATGCACATGTGCGATGCCGTTCCCCATCTGTCCTGCCCCGAGTACTCCGATTTTCTTGATCATTAACTTCCTCCCGGTGATTTCCTGTAGAAATGAATTCTTTTCACCACAGAGGCACTGAGACACAGAGAAAAATCCGAAATGCTTTTGTTTTGTGGTTACTCTGTGCCTCTGTGACTCTGTGGTTGGCTTCTCTATTTCCCTAGACCCGCTCGAAGATCGCCGCGACCGCCTCGCCGCCACCGATGCACAGGGTGGCCAGGCCGTAGCGGGCCTGTCGCCGGTGCAGTTCGCGCACCACCGTTGCCGCCAGGCGTCCGCCGCTGGCCCCCAGGGGGTGGCCGATTGCGACCGCGCCGCCGTTGACGTTGACCTTTTCCAGGGGAAGATCGAGTTCCCGGATCGCGATCATGGCCACGGCCGCGAAGGCCTCGTTGATCTCGAACAGGTCGATGTCGGAGAGCCTCAGCCCGGCCTTGGCGCAGACTGCGGTGATCGCCCCGACCGGCGCGTCGGTGAAGAGGTCGGGCCGCAGGCTGTAGGTGGCGTGGGCGACGAGCCGGGCTTTAGGGGTGAGGTTGTGCTTTTTCAGGGCGTCTTCGCCAGCCAGCAGGG
>CALZIC010000437.1 GCA_945787285.1 uncultured Desulfuromonadales bacterium | reverse complement strand
GGTTTCCCCGGTGATCACCACCGCCGCCTCGGTGGGGGCGTAAAGGGCAATCTTTCGGAAGACCTCGCGGATGGCGGCGCTGTCTCCGACCAGGCCGCCAAAGGACGGAACCGTTTCGGGGCGGGTTGCCGGAGGCTGCCGGAATATGAAGTGAACCAGGGAGCCGCTGTAGTCCTCCGCCAGCCCGCCGGGGAGCACCTCGGTTACCAGGTCGGTGCCGCCGGCAAAGGGAAGCCTCACCCGGATGTCGCTGAGGCCGGTATCGCGACTGAGGGCTTCCCTCGCCAGTTCACCGAGGGAGGGAATGGTATCGCCGAACACCTGCTCGAGGTCCCGCCCGCGCAGATCGCCGGGGTTTCTGCCGGCCAGCTCCGCCAGCCGAGCGGAGACCTTGACCAGCTCGAGTCGACCGTTCTGTCGGCAATTGACGGTCAGGTCGGGGGACAGGGCCGGCAGGGTGGTACTATGGAGAGGCTCGAAATCATTCATGGAAATGCCGTTGCAGAGTTAATGGATATCTGCCGATCAATGTAACCTTTCCCGTGCGGGAGTGCAAGGGGGGCGGCGGCTGTTGTGGTTTGGCAGGGCGGAGATTTTTTTTGCTTGACGCGGATCCTGGGCGCGCCTATAGTTGCGGAGTGAACATTCACTCCGCAATAAGGAAGAACGCATGACCGCAGAAAAAACCGACAAGCGCACCGTCCTCATGCAGGCGGCCATGGAACTGATCGCTGACCAGGGTTTCCACGGCACCCCCACCTCGCAGATCGCCAAAAAAGCCGGCACAGGGGTCGGTACCATCTACCGCTACTTCAAGGACAAGGACGAGCTGATCGAGGAAATCCACGCGAAGGTCCATGGCATCTTCGTCACCACCTTTGTCGAAAACTATGATCCGAAGCTGCCGGTGCGGGAGAACTACCTGCGCATCTTCACCGCCCTCACCCGGCTGTTCATCGCCAACCCCTTCGAGATCAAGTTCATGGAGCAGTACTACAACTCCCCCTACGGCGTTGCCAAGAAGCGGGCCGAGGAGGTCGAATGCGAGAAGCCGCTGTTCGCCTTCTTCAATCAGGGCAAAGACCAGCAGGTGATCAAGGATCTGCCCTTTGAGATCCTGATGGGCCTGTCTTTAGGGCCGGTACTCTTTATGGTCCGGGATCATCTGAACGGATTCGTCGATCTTAACGACGAGATGATCGGAGCCTGTGTCGAGGCGACCTGGGAATCCGTCAAACGCTGAAGGAGAGGTTCATGGCCTGGATTTATCTTTCCCTCGCCGGGGTTTTCGAAATCGCCTGGGCGATCGGCCTTAAATATACCGAGGGGTTCACCCGGCTGTGGCCGTCAGTCATGACCCTTATCGCCATGGCGGTCAGCTTCGCCCTCCTTTCCCATTCCCTGAAGACCCTGCCGATCGGCACCGCCTATGCGGTCTGGACCGGAATTGGCGCCGTCGGTACGGCCCTGGTGGGGATGCTGATTCTGGGGGAAACGCGAGATGCCGTTAGAATCCTCTGCATTCTGCTGATCGTGGCGGGAATCGCTGGCCTGAAGTTTACCGCCAATCACTGATCCGGTCATTAAGCGGGGCCGTTTTTAACGAAAAACCGGAGTGACTGTTCACTCCTTGACGTTTTGTCAATAGTACTTGTTCGCGATACTTTTTTATCCCTGGACTCGGAGTGATCATTCACTCCGAGTCGCAGAATCCAACTGAGGACATCATGAAGAACCAGAAGCAATCGCCATCCGCCGTTTCTTCCCCAGGCAAGGCAAGGGCGCACAAAAAAAACATGATCTTATTTGCTCTCTCTCTGATGGTCGCTCTGGGGGCCGGCGCATTTTTCTTTTTGCAGGCTCCGACACCTGCCGAGGCTACCGCCCAGGCACCAAGCGCCCCGCCGCCGATGCCGGTGGAGGTGACTGAGGTGACCATCGCCGACGCCGAGCAGCAATTGAAGGCCGTCGGCACCCTGAAGTCGAACGAGTCGGTGGTGATCAGCGCCGAGATTGCCGGGCGCATCGACACCATCGCCTTTGCCGAGGGCGAGGTGACAAAACGGGGCAGGGTGCTGGTTGGTCTTGACGCGTCTATTCCCAGGGCCGAACTCGACCGGGCTGAGGCCAGCCGCACCCTGAGCGAGGCCAACTACAAGCGGGCCGAAGCGCTGCTCGAAGACAGGGCGATAGGTCAACGCGAGCGCGACGAGGCCTACGCCCAGTGGCAGCTGGACGAGGCGAGCGTGCGCCTGGCCAAAGCCCAGTTGGATAAGTCCCGTATCGTCTCCCCGTTTGACGGCACCCTCGGTCTGCGCCAGGTGAGTCTGGGCAATTACGTTCAGCCGGGGCAGCCTCTGGTGAATCTGGAGGACATCTCGAAGCTGAAAGT
>CALZIC010000436.1 GCA_945787285.1 uncultured Desulfuromonadales bacterium | reverse complement strand
GGTCTTTGCCACCCTGTTGTGGAAATGGCGCTACATCTCGCTCGGCTCGATTTCGGCAGCTGCGATCATTCCCTTCCTGGGGTTTTTCTTCGAGCATTCCTTCCCACTGTTCGTCGCCACCCTCTTTATCAGCGCCATGGTCATTGTCCGCCACCGCGAATATATCGACCGCCTGCTTAACGGCACCGAAAACAAGTTCAAAGCCTAGTACAGCCGGGCGGAAGTCTTGCGTCGGACCGAGGGTGCCGACGCGCCCGACCCGCAAGGCGCGAGAAGGGCGAATATTGAGCCATATTCAACCGCCGAGCAACGCAGCGGGTCGGGATGCAGCGGCGACCGAATCACGCAACGGACTTTCGCCCGACTGTACTAGCTACTCCCTTCCGTTCTTGCATTAAAGTGGCAATTCCTCTACTATTTTAAAATATTCTTAGCCCTGATCCTGAATCCGTGAACTCTGACCAGGCAACGGCGCAAGTCATTGACCTGCCTGAGCGCTCAAAAAATCACCGACGAACCAGTGGGTGCACCTCAGATTTTTTGAAACACTTATTCAGGCCAAGCTCTTACACTCTTTATCCGCCCCGATCCCACGGATCCAGGCTTAACTCCACTCTCCGATTATGACCCGACGTCGTATTGCCATTGTCGCCCTTTTTGCGCTGCTGCTTCCGCTGGTCGCATTGGGCGTCAAGGCGGCCTTTTTTCTGCTGCACCCGGTGGCCCCGCAGCCCCCGGTGGTGCTGACCGTCCCTGCCGGGACCCCCTTTACCGAGGTGGCCCGGCTGCTCGAGCGCGAAGGGGTGATCAGCGACGCACGCGCCCTTAAACTGCTGGTCAGGTTGCGCGGCGATGCCACCCGCATCAAGGCCGGAGAATACGCCTTCAGCGAAGCCGCCCCCCCGGGCGACATTCTCGACCGGCTGATCAAGGGGGACGTACAGCAGCACCGCTTCACCATTCCCGAGGGTTTCAACCTGCAGGAGATCGCCGCCAGGCTGGGCGCCGAAGGGCGCGGCGACGGAGCGCGGTTTCTCAGGCTGGCTTCAGATCCCGAATTCTGCCGCAAGCTGGGCATTACCGCTGCCACCCTGGAAGGCTACCTGTTTCCCGAAACCTATACGGTGGTTGCCGGCATGCCGGAGGAGCGCCTGCTACGCAGCATGGTCGAGCAGTTCAAAAGCCGGCTTGCGCCCCGGATCACCGAGGGGGGCCAAAAGCTGAACCTCAACGTTCACCAACTGGTGACCCTGGCCTCGATCATCCAGAAAGAAGCCGGAAACCTCTCCGAGATGCCGTTGATCGCATCGGTTTTCCATAACCGCCTGAAAAGGGGGATCCCCCTGCAGGCCGACCCGACGGTGATCTACGGCATCGACGATTTTGACGGCAACCTGACCCGCAAACACCTGCAGACGACGACGCCTTACAATACGTATCGCATCAGCGGGCTGCCGGCCGGGCCGATTGCCAATCCGGGACAGGAGGCCCTTGAGGCTGCCGCATTTCCCGCCACGACGGGTTATTTTTATTTTGTCGCCAAGGGGGACGGAACCCACGCGTTCTCGAAAACCCTCAGCGAGCACAACGCCCTGGTGCGCCGCTACCAACTGCGCCGCTGAAGCTGCTGCCCGACTGTGACCGAGGAGGCCTTGCCACGATGAATCGATCCATCCTGATTGTCGAAGACAACGACAGTGTCGCAGCTGCGGTTGAGGCGCTCCTTTCCCGCCGCGGCTACCGGACCCGGCGGGCCAAGGACGGCATCGAGGCCCTGGAGCTGATTCGGACCGCCCCCCCTGCAGTGGTGCTTCTCGACCTCAAGCTCCCCCGCCTGAGCGGGGTGGATCTCCTCAAAAAGCTGCGCGGCACCCCCGCAACCCGCGACCTGCCGGTCATCGTTATCACCGGCGCCTATAAAGGCGAAGCCAATGCCCGGGCGGCCCGGTCCCTCGGCGTCGACACCTACCTGGAAAAGCCCTTCCGCGCCAGCGAACTGCTGCAGTCCGTGAAGCGGATTCTCGACAAAGCAGGCGTTGGCGGCAAACCGATGACCATCGACCGCCATCTGCGCCGCGCCTTCATCGACCGGTTTTCAGGTTCCTACCTGCTTAAATGCGCCGACGGCGACCGGGAGCTCTTCTTCGTCAACGGCGCGCCCTGTGCCCTGACCCCGGGGCTTTCGTATCGGGACTTCGGCGACTACCTGCACCGAAGGGGCCTGGTCACCGCCGACGAGTCGGACTATTACTGCAACCGGGGAGGCCGCCATCCCCACAGCCTGGTGGAGATGGGATGTCTGCGTTTTGAGAACCTGCTTCAGGAAAAACAGGACTACCTGAACCAGGAGCTCGTTGCCGCCTTCGCCCTGCCGCCCATGCTCGCCGAAACCAGCCCC
>CALZIC010000435.1 GCA_945787285.1 uncultured Desulfuromonadales bacterium | reverse complement strand
CTGGTCCTGCTCGCTCCAAAGTTGATGAACGCCGAAGCGCTGAAGGGGCAGCTCCAGGCTGCCCTGCTGGAAAAAACTGGCGGTACCATAGACTATCAGAATGCAGAACTCTCCTATTTCCCCCTCCCGAAGCTTGAGATTCACCAGGCCAGCCTCTCTATTCCCGATACCGTAGCCGGTAGCGTTAATTCCCTGGAGATCTACCCGGACCTGTTGTCTCTTGTTAGAGGCAAGTTGCGCCTTTCAGGACTAGCAATCGAGGGGCCGGACCTGTCCCTGACACTTGCTGAAAAGCCAGAGGTCAAAGAGGCACAACAGGTCCGGTCCCCCGTGGCTGACTTCCACCAGGGTCTGTCCGTGATTCTGGCCCCCCTGGCACTGCATGCCCCCGAGATGAACCTTGAAATCCGTGACGGGACACTTGTTATTACCCAAAAGGGGAAACCGGTACTTTCCGCCCGGCATCTGAATCTGGAACTCGATTTTTCAGCCGAAAGCTCCGCATCGTTCCAAGCAGATGTTCAGGGCTCGGTTCCCGAGTTGACGATCTTCCGAGGAGCGGAAAAAGTCATAATCGAGGGGAACCGGGTGAAAGGCTCAATTCGGGGAAACCAGGAAAAGATCAACGCATCGCTGACCGAACTCACCCTGACACAACCCGAACTCGAGGTAACAGGAACATTCAGCGCCGACCAGATGGTTCCCGATTTTGTTCTGGACATCCGGGGCCAGAACGTCGATGTCGAGGCCACACGGAAGGCTGCCCTTGCCCTGCTCGGAGGGAATTCCGTCACCCAGGCTATTTTCGACATTGTCCGGGGTGGAACCGTTTCTCAAATCAGCGTTCATACCCGGGGCCATACGCCAGCCGAAATGGGGGATCTGGACAACATTGTGATCAAGGGCCAGATGCAGGACGGGGAAATCTTCGTTCCGGCAGTCGAGCTGCCCCTGGAGGAAACCAACGGTGAGGTGGTCATTGCCGGGGGCGTTCTGACGGGAGACAACCTCTCGGCTCGGCTTGAAAACTCCCGCGGTACCGACGGGCAGTTGAAAATCGGGCTCCAGGGCGGCGATGCGCCCTTTAACCTTGATCTCATGATCGATGCCGACCTCTCCCAACTCCTTCCGATCCTTGAGCGGGTGGTCGACAACCGGGTGTTTGTCGCCGAGTTGAACCGCATCACCAAGCTCAAAGGCCAAGGCCGCGGGAGACTGGTTCTTGGTGACAGCCTCGACGCTGTGGAAGCCAGGGTCGATGTTGAAAAACTTCATCTATCCGCCGATTACCAGCGCATCCCCTTCCCGGTCGATATCAAACGGGGACAATTTTCATTTTCCGAAAACCGGGTGGGGACCAAGAACCTGGCCGGAAAGATCGGGGGCTCCTCGTTTTCAAACCTTTCATACAGCATTCACTGGCAGAAGGAACTGGCCCTGGCCATTTCCTCCGGCCGCTTCGAACTGGTGCTGGAGGAGCTCTATCCCTGGATTTCTTCCTTCGCAACAGTACGCGAAAGCCTTAAAGAGGTGAAGGAGGCAAAGGGGCGGCTGAATCTCTCCAGCCTGAGCCTGAAGGGCCCGGCCGATAAGCCGGAGCAGTGGCGGTTCGAGGCCGAAGGAAAGGTGGCGGAAGTGGTCCTGAACACCACGCTCTTCCCCGAAGTGGTTCAACTGGCGGGGGGCAGCTTCCGGGTGAAACCGAAGGAACTTTCGTTTCGGAATGTGCAGGCCAACGGCCTGGATGCCGAGCTCGACCTGAGCGGGATTCTTCGCGGCGGCGACAGCGGGGCGGTCACCTTGAGCGGAAACATTGGCCCGCAAGCGGCCGAATGGCTGCGAAATTATCTTGAACTGGCCTCATCCTGGGCCGTTCACGCCCCCCTCGCCCTCTCCCGCTCCGAGCTTGAATGGAAGCCGGATTCGGCTCTGTCGTTCAGGGGGGATGTGATCTTTGCAAAGGGGCCAAGGGTCTCCGCCGAACTGTCTTACCGCCCCGAAGCTCTTTCCATAAACCGGCTGTCGGTTAAGGATGGTGAATCGGACGCGACCCTGTCCCTGCACCACCGCAATAAAAAACTGGACCTTCAGTTCTCAGGCAGCCTGCACCATCAGACCGTGAACGACATGTTTGTTTCCCAAAAGCTCTCCGGCGGGTGGCTTTCAGGGGACATCCAGGTCGGCCTTCTTCCTGATTTGCCTGAGCAGTCGACTGCGCAGGGGGCCCTCCAGGGTGGGAACATTCTGATCCCGCTGAAGACCGAAGAACCGGTCCATATCGAGAACATCGCCGTTGCTGCCCGGGGACACCGTATCGACATCAGCAACTCAGCCTTATCATGGGGCAAGCAGCGGGCCGCCATCAAAGGCGGCGTCGATATTGCCGCTAAAGGCTATGTGCTT
>CALZIC010000434.1 GCA_945787285.1 uncultured Desulfuromonadales bacterium | reverse complement strand
GCGCGACCTGACCCGCGAGCGGGAAATCGACCGCATGAAGAGCGAGTTCATTGCCACCGCCGCCCATGAACTGCGCACCCCGCTGACCTCGATAAAAGGATTCGCCGAACTTCTGCTGACCCGTCCCGACTTTCCGATTGAAAGCCAAAGGGAATACCTCCAGATCATTGAGGATAAAGCCGACCTGCTCGGCGGCATTGTCAGCGACCTGCTCGATCTCAGCCGCATCGAATCGGGACGGGGTATTTCATTGAACCGCGCACCTTGCGCGATCAACGATACAATTGCCCACTGGGCCGAACAGCTGCGAAAAGAGGTGACCGACCACCGGTTCGAATTTCTCCTTCCCGATGAGGAAACCGTTCTGTTTGTCGACCGGGGGAAATTCGTACAGGTGCTCGAAAACCTGTTCAGCAACGCCATCAAGTTTTCAGCCAATGGCAGCCTGGTCAGGCTGACAGCTCAAAAGCGGGGGACCGACTACCAGGTCTGCGTGGAAGATGCGGGGATCGGCATGACCGAAGAACAGACAGCGCGAATCTTCGACAAGTTTTACCGGGTGGATGCCTCAAGTACGGCACTCGGCGGACTGGGGCTCGGCATGAGCATCGTCAAGAATATTATCAAGGCTCACGGCGGGCAGATCGAGGTCAAGAGTGTCCGGGCATGATCGCTGTCAACTGCCGACACCCCCCGTCAAAATAGTTGGCTTATTTCACCCGATATGGGTTAAACTGGATTTTTGTGCCAGATTTCCCCGGACCTGAAGCCCAAGCTGTACTTTTTCGGGCAGATCACCCCGTTACCCCGCTCGCACGATCTCCTGCAATTTCTACCGAGCACTTTCCATACAGGCTACTCATGACTGAAGAGACCATCCCCAGCTTTGCCGAGCTGTCGCTCGCCCCTGCTATTTTCAAAGTAATCGACGAGGTCGGCTACGAAACCCCCTCGCCGATCCAGGCCCAAAGCATCCCGCCGCTGCTCGAAGGGCGCGACCTGCTCGGTCAGGCCCAGACCGGCACCGGCAAGACCGCCGCGTTTTCCCTGCCGCTGCTCAGCCGCCTCGACCCGAAGCTGAAAGCCCCCCAGATCCTGGTGCTGACCCCGACCCGAGAGCTGGCGCTGCAGGTCGCCGAGGCGATGCAGACCTATGCCCGCCACCTGCCGGGATTTCAGGTACTGCCTGTCTACGGCGGACAAAACATGGGACAGCAGCTGCGTCAGCTTCAGCGCGGGGTGCAGGCGGTGGTCGGCACGCCCGGCCGCATCCAGGACCATTTGAATCGCGGCACCCTCAAACTCGACCGACTCGCCTGTGTGGTAGTGGACGAGGCGGATGAAATGCTCAAAATGGGTTTCATTGACGATGTCGAGCAGATTCTGGAGCACACCCCGGCCGAAAAGCAGACCGCGCTCTTCTCCGCGACCATGCCTAAAGAGGTTTTGCGGGTTGCCCGGCGCCATCTGAACGACCCGGTCGAAATCCGCATCAAAAGCAAGACCGCGACCGTTGACACCATCTCCCAGTGGTATTGGCAGGTCAAGGGGCTGCACAAACTCGATGCCCTGACCCGAATTCTGGAAGCCGAAGAGATCGAAGCGATGATCGTCTTCGCCCGCACCAAGATAGCCACCGTCGAGCTGGCCGAAAAACTTGAAGCGCGCGGCTTTTCCAGCGCCGCACTCAACGGCGACATGACCCAGGTCATGCGGGAAAAAACGATCGAGCGCCTCAAGAACGGCTCCCTCGATATCGTCGTCGCCACCGACGTCGCCGCCCGCGGCCTCGACGTCAAGCGCATCAGCCACGTGGTCAACTACGACATCCCCTACGACACCGAGGCTTATGTCCATCGCATCGGCCGCACCGGCCGGGCCGGCCGCGAGGGGAAGGCAATCCTGTTCGTCGCCCCGCGGGAAAAACGGATGCTGTCCGCCATCGAGCACGCCACCCGCCAGCCGATCAAGCCGATGAGCCTGCCGAGCCGCAAGGACATCACCGACCGCCGCATCGGCCTGTTCAAGGAGCAGATCGCCGAGACGATGGAGTCGGAGGACCTGGAATTTTTCGAGGAACTGATCGACAACTACCAGAGCGAGTACGATGCGGGACACCGTAGAATCGCCGCCGCCCTGGCCTACCTGGTGCAGAAGGAACGCCCCCTGGTGCCGGAAGATATTCCGGCTGAAAAACCGAGGGAAAGCCGGGAGCCCGCCCCCCCGAGGGAGCGAAACCAGGGGGGTGGAGAAGCTGGCATGCAGCGCTACCGCATCGAGGTCGGCCGCGACAATGGCGTGGAACCGCGCCATATCGTCGGGGCCATCAGCAACGAGGCGAACATCAGCAGCCGCCATATCGGCGCAATCAAACTCTTCAACACCTTCAGCCTGGTCGATCTGCCCGACGACATGCCGCCGGAGGTCTTCGACCTGCTGAAGAAAGTCTGGATTTGCGGGCAGCCGATGAAGATCAGTGTCGATACCGGCGGTAAAAACAGCGATCGCCCCGGCAAACATCCGGCTCGCAAACCGTTCAAGCGAACCGAAGACCACAAGCGATTCAAAGCGGGCGGGAAAAAGCCTCCCTATGACAGGCGGGGCCCGAAAAAGAAGTAACAAACAAGCTGTCAGCGGTCAGCGGTCAGCTTTCAGCCCAGACTAACCAAAACGGGGAGAGCGTACCTTCATCAAGGTACGCTCTCCCCGTTTGTTGTTTGACCTGGCGGACGACTCCCCCCCATCGTGCTATTGCGATTTCCTCTCCAGGTCCTCGAGTTCGATTTCGATGGCCCGGGTACTGATGGCAATCTCGTAAAGGGAGAAAAGGAGCGACAGCACCAGCAGGAAAAGGCTTGCACCGAAGGTGAGTTCGGCAACGAAGCCCAGGTTGACAAAAATGAACAGCATGGTCAGCGAGCAGAGGATAAAACTGATGACGCCAAGCACCTGCATGGTGCGGATCAGAACCAGGCGTTTGCGCAGGTTGGAGATCTGGCGAACGATCACATCCTTGAGTTCATTGCGGTACTGACCATGCAGCTGCCGGATCAGCTGGGCCAGCACCAGGAACCGGTTGGTGTA
>CALZIC010000433.1 GCA_945787285.1 uncultured Desulfuromonadales bacterium | reverse complement strand
TGCAGGATGACGGTTCCACCAATTCGGGCAACTGGCTCTACTGCAACAGCTACAACGCCGGCGGCAACAACATGGCCCGCCGCAGCCAGAAGGACCCCAGCGGAGTCGGCCTTTACCCCGAGTGGTCCTGGTGCTGGCCGGTCAACCGTCGCATCATCTACAACCGCGCCTCGGTCAACGCCGACGGCCAGCCCTGGGATGCGGAGCATCCGGTTATCTGGTGGGACGGCGCCAAGTGGAAAGGGGATGTGCCCGACGGCGGCTGGAAACCGCTCTCCCAGGCGGGGACCCGCAAGTCCTTTATCATGCTTCCCGACGGGGTCGCCTCGATCTTCGGCGCAAAGATGAGCGAGGGGCCGTTCCCCGAACACTACGAGCCCCTCGAGTGTCCGATCGAGAAGAATCCCCTCTCCGGGACCAAGAACAACCCGACCATCAAGCTCTTTTACGAGGGGGACGAGGCGCTGCCGGAGGATGTCTTCTATTCCTGCGACATGCGCTACCCCTACGTCGCCACCACCTACCGGGTGACCGAGCACTGGCAGACCGGGGTCATGACCCGCAACATCCCCTGGCTGCTCGAGATGCAGCCCAGCATGTTTGTCGAAATGAACCCCGAGCTGGCCGAGGAGAAGGGGATTGCGGGGGGCGATCTGGTCGAGGTTTCCTCCGGCCGCGGCAAGGTCCAGGCGGTGGCTATCGTGACCCGGCGCTTCCGCCCGCTCAAGGTCCAGGGGACCACCATCCATACGGTCGGGCTGCCCTGGTGCTACGGCTGGCACACGCCTAACGTCGGCGACAGCGCCAACCTGCTGACCCCCACCATCGGGGATGCCAACACCATGATTCCCGAAACCAAGGCGTTCATGGTCAACGTCGAAAAGAAAGGGGGGTAAGCGATGGGACGCAAAGCATTTCTGATCGATACCACCCGCTGTACCGCCTGCCGCTCCTGCCAGGTGGCCTGCAAGCAGTGGAACAAGCTGCCGGCCGAAGCGAGCGTCAACCGGGGCAGCTACGAGAACCCGCCGAGCCTCTCCCCCCACATCTACAACAAGATCGAATTCGTCGAAAAGGAGCAGGGGGGCGAGTTCCAGTGGTTGTTTCTCAACAAGCGCTGCATGCATTGCGGCGACGCCGGATGCATCAAGGTCTGTCCCAGCAGCGGGGCGCTGTACCGGACCGAAGACGGCATGGTCGGCTTCAACAAGGAGAAGTGCATCGCCTGCAACTACTGCGTCAACGGCTGCCCCTTCGACGTGCCCCGCTACGATGCCGACAAGCAGGTCACCAAGTGCCATGCCTGTATCGACCGGATCGCGGCCGGTCTGCAGCCGGCCTGCGTCAAGGCCTGTCCCACCGGCACCCTGCAGTTCGGCGATCGCGACACCCTGATCGCCAAAGCCAAGGCGTCCGGCAAAACGCTCTACGGCGAAAACGACTTGGGCGGCCTCGGCGCCTTGTACCTGCTCGACGACGCCCCCGAATCGTACAGCCTGCCGGAGAAACCGGTGATTCCGGCTTCGATCTTCCTCTGGAAAGACGTCATCAAGCCCCTCGGCATCTTCGGCTTCTGGGGAGCGGTCGGCGCCGCGATGCTCCACTACGTGACCGTCGGTCCGAAGAGGCTCGAAGAGGACGAGCAGGACCAGGGAAAGGGAGGTGAATGATCATGGCCCAATACGTTAATCGCTTCAACACCTTTGAGCGTGTGCTGCACTGGACCGTGGCCCTGTCCTTCTTCATCCTGGTCTTCACCGGCCTGGGGCTGTTTGCCCATTCGTTCTTCGAATACTTTGATTTCTTCGGTGGGCCTCAACAGGGCATTCTGTTCCACAAGTGGGCGGGGATCATCTTTTTCGTCTCCTCGGTGCTGCTCTTTGTGTCCAACGTCAAAGAAACCTGCCGTTTTGACAAGGACGATGTCACATGGATCACCAAGGGCGGGGGATACCTCTCGCGCAAGGAACAGCAGATCCCTCAGGGCAAGTACAATGCGGGGCAGAAGCTTTTCGGTCTCTTCTCCTTTGCGGCGACCCTGGTCATGGGGGCCACCGGTCTGGTTATCTGGAACCCCGCGGCTATGGATCGCGGCCTGACCCAGTTTTCCCTGATGTTCCATGGTCTTTTTTTCGTGCTGTTCATGATGGGGGCCGTGGTGCATATCTACCTGGGGTCCATCGGCAACCCCGGCACCCTTGAGGGGATGCTGTGGGGCCAGGTGAGAAAGGTCTGGGCCAAAAAGCACCATATCAAATGGTTCAAGGAAGTCAGCGGTGACTGATCCGTCGCGCTGCGCCGGAGAGGTTGCCCTTTCCGGCCTTTTCCGGCCCTGACAAAGGAAGCGACCATGAAGATTCTCCTCTGGATGATGGCTCTGCTGCTGGCCTGGCCTGTCTGGGCAATGATCGAGTTCATCGATTTCCAGTGACCGCACTGTCAGGCGGTCGGTCCGATCGTCCACAAATTGATGCAGGAGTACCAGGGCAGACTGCGCCTGGTCATCAAGCACTACCCCTACCGCTACCGGGACTACAGTTATCTCGCCGCCCAGGCGGCCGAGGCGGCAGGGGCCCAGGGGAAGTTCTGGCCCATGCACGACCTGATGCTCGAAGAGAAAGTGCTCGATCGCAGCAGCCTGATCGCCTATGCGGACTACCTGGATCTGGATGTTGCGCGCTTCACCCGCGAGCTCGACCAAGACCCCGACCGTTGTTGTTAACGGCCGCGTCCTGGTGGGCGAACGCCCGATCGAGAAGTTTCGCGCCTTGATCGACGAGGCACTCAAGGAGGCGCAATGACGCGGTGGAGGATGGTCTGGGTGCTGCTGGCCCTGCTGATATGGCCGGTCGTCTCATCCTGTTCGGCGGAATCACTGGAAGAGCTTCTGCCGGGCCCGCTGCCGGTGCTAAAGGCGCCTGACGAAAAGCTGGTCGCCCTGGGCCAGGCGCTCTTTTTTGACCGCAGGCTCTCCGGCGACAGCACCATGAACTGCGCCGTCTGCCACATCCCCGCTGAAGGTTTTGCCAACGGCCAGCCCCTCTCGCCCGCTTATCCGACCAACAAGCACTGGCGGCATAGTCAGGGGCTTATCAATGTCGCCTACCTGAACCGCTTTCTCTGGGACGGCCGGGCCGAAAGCCTCGAAGAGCAGGCCGTGGGGCCGATCGAGTCGCCCTTCGAGATGAATCTCAACCTCGATTACCTGGTGGCCCGCCTGCGGGAGGAGCCGGCATATCGCAAGGCGTTTCAGACCGCTTTCGGCGCAGAGGCCACCCGGGAGAGGATTCTCTCCGCCCTGGCGGCTTTTGAGCGGACCCTGGTGGTCAACGATACCCCCTTCGACCGCTATCTGGCCGGGGACCGGCAGGCTCTCAGCGACAAGGCGTTGCAGGGCGCCGGGATTTTCTATGGCAGTCGGGGCGGGTGTGCCCGCTGCCACGCCGGGCCCTTGCTCAGCGACCAGAAATTCCACAACCTCGGCGTACCCGAATCGCAGGAATTGCTGAGCGACCCCCTGCGCCGGGCGACCCGGAACTTTTTCCTCCACACCATGAAGGTCGAGCCGATGGAGCGCGACCCGGGGCGCTATGCCGTGACCCGCAGCCGCGCCGAC
>CALZIC010000432.1 GCA_945787285.1 uncultured Desulfuromonadales bacterium | reverse complement strand
CACCGAAATCGTTCCGACCGACACCTTCTACCCGGCCGAGGAGTACCACCAGGACTACTACAAGAAGAATCCGATCCGCTACAAGTTCTACCGCTACGGTTCCGGGCGTGATCGATTCCTGGACAAGGTCTGGGGCGAAGGGCGCGAAGGTTAAGTCAGGGCCCTGCCAGAGGGGCGGGGCCGAACCGAAGGACTGAAACATGGAGGAAATGATGAAAACGCCACGCGTGATGTTGAGTGTCATTCTGACAATGCTGTTCAGCCTGCTGTCCGCTGGAGCGGCACTGGCCGATGACGACAGAAGCGATGATGACAGATGGGGGCAGACCTGGTCTGTCACCGTCACCAACCTGACCCGCATGCAGGTCATCACCCCACCGCTGCTGTTCAGCCACAACGGGGAGTTCAAGCTCTTCGAAATCGGCGAAGCGGTCAGCGAGGAACTGGCCATTTTGGCCGAAGAGGGCGATCCCGACCCGCTGATGGCGCTGCTGGACACCCACGAGGCTGTCTTCGACGTCGTGAGGGCCACCGATGGCATTCCGTACGGCCAATCGATGACCCTGGAGGTCACCACCCGCGGGCGCTACAACCGGCTGAGTGTGGCCGGCATGCTGGCCACCACCAACGACGCGTTCTTTGCCCTCCGCGGCATCAAGGTGCCCTATAGCGGTATGAAGAGCAGGACTGCGGTGGCCTACGACGCCGGTAGCGAGGCGAACACGGAACTGTGCGACCATATCCCGGGGCCTCCCTGCTTCAACCACGTCCGGATGCCAGATGGCGCCGAAGGCAGGGTGTTCGTTCACAACGGCATCCACGGGATCGGCGACCTGGACGAGGAGAACATGGACTGGCGCAACCCGGTAGCCCATGTGACGATCAAGAAACATCGGAGATAAAAAAGAGAACAGGGGCAGACGATAAGTCTGCCCCTGTTTTTGTCTCTGACGCTTCGGCGAGCTCCCCCAAAAAATGGCGGAGCTCCGTTACTTGCCGGCCTGGCGCCGCACGGTGACGCTTTCGCCGCCGATCCCCCAGTTGTCGGTGTCGACCTCGTCGATCACCACCACGGTGGTGGCCGGGTTCTTCCCCAGCACGTCGACCAGCAGTTGGGTCGCCCCTTCGATCAGCTGGGCTTTCTGTTCGGCGGTGGCACCTTCGCGGGTAATCTTGATGTTGACATAGGGCATGACAAAGCCTCCTTGATGGGATGAATATCGCTCGATACAGCTGTTCGGGACGACGTTGATGCTATACTGAAAATCATGTAACCATTCACCAAATTTTCCATATAGCATAAACCGTATCTGCAAAGCAAAACCGTCGGGACGCGCCCCGACAGGCGCCCTACTTTTTGTGAGCCGACAAAAAGTAGGCAAAAAGCGGCTTCCCCTGCGGGGAGCACTTCTGTGGCGAGCTTTCTGAGCTCTTAACAGATGAAACCGCCAAGAGACCAGAGCGGTGCTTCGTGGTAAGGAAAACCGGGGCCCTATTTTATTTCGTGCCCCACAGTGCTTCTTTTAGACCTCGGCCATCGTTGCGAGATAGTTTTATCTGACAAGGGCTGAAAGGGTAACAAAAACATGACCATTCGACGTCAGATTTTCCCCCTCATCATTGTGCTCCTCTTCTGCACCCCTCCGCTGGCCGGCGCCATGAGCGGCGGTCCCTCCCCGCGCCAGTGCCAGCCGACCGAAGAGGATGAAATGGGGCCCTTCTACCGTCCCGGCGCCCCCATACGCTCCAGCATCGGGCAGGGCTACCTGCTGAGCGGCAGCGTCCTTTCCGCCGCCGACTGCAAGCCGATCGCCGCAGCGCGCATCGAACTCTGGCAGGCCGGACCCAACGGCCGCTACGACGACGCCCACCGCGCCACCCTCTTCTCCGACCGCAAGGGGAAGTACGAATTCGAGACCGATTTTGCTCCCCCCTATTTCACCCGCCCCCCGCACATTCATATCCGTGTCGCAGTCGAGGGCTTTCAGACCCTGGTCACCCAGCACTACCTGAAAAAGGGCACCTCCCGAGGGACCTTCGACCTGGTGCTGGTGCCGGTTCGCTGAACCGGCGCGTTCATTTCAGACATGAAAGGTATAATAAAGGCCAGAGTAATGGGTGAGGTCGTCAATAGTAGACACTTTTGTCAGTACCCGCCTGAACCGGGATACAGGGGCTCTGCCCCCTGTATATTGGTTTTTTAATGCGACCTTCCCCTTTACTAATCCTCGTTCGAAACGGGTCCCGGCATGAAGACCAATCTGAAGCTGAAGCTCCTTTTTGCCAACCGCGTCGGCATTATCGCCAATGTGGCCTCCTTGATGGCGGAGAAAGCCATTAATATCGTTTCAATGGAAGTCGACGAGATCAAGGGGGACAAAACTTTCGTCTATCTCGAAATCGAAAGGGACGAGCACCCGGGCTGGAGCGAAA
>CALZIC010000431.1 GCA_945787285.1 uncultured Desulfuromonadales bacterium | reverse complement strand
CGGGTCTCCGAAACCGAAGACCAGCAGCCCGGACACCGGCTTTTTCTGAGCATCGAGAACCCTCCCCGTAATAACCATTCCGCCTTCAACGGTCATCCCCAGGTAGGGCCAGGACAGCTTACGCACCCCGACATCGACCTTTTCACCGGGGCCGACATCGACCAGGAGCACCTGGTCCAGCCGGTCCGGCGTCATGAAGACCAGGTCCCCCTCCCTCGGGGGCCCCATCGCAGGCCCCGGCGACTGGCGCACCACTGCACCGAGGTAGTATGACCCCGGCGGGACCTCGATCTGAAAGCCCCCTGAAGGCAGGAGCGGAGCTGCAGAAAAGGGGATAATGACATACCGACGGGGATCGGGCACGCGCCCTTCGCTTCCGTCCCAGACCGAGACCACCCCCCTGTAGATTTCCATTTCGGGCACTTCAACCCGCCCCTGGATGGTTCCGGTTGAAAACTCCCCGGCCACCGATGGAATCGGCAAGAACAGGAGCACAATCAGAATAAAACGTCGAAACATATCTCCCCCTCTATCGCTGCGTATCTCAGCGGTATGGTTTGGTCAGCCTGTAGAGTTCTTTTTTGACGCTCTGCATACGGTCGGCCAGCGCCTCATCCTGTGCGGCCCGCCTTTCCAGGCGGCTGGCGGCCTGGCTCAGGCTTGCCAGGTCGCGGCGGGTGCGCCGGCCGAGTTCGGTCAGCGACAAATGCTGCTGTTCCCTCACCAGCCAGGCGATGAGCGCCCTGGCCTCTGCCGGATGCCGCTGCTTCCCGAGCCGGGCAAGCTCTTCTTCGGAAAGCTGGTAGAACGCGCACACTCTACCAACAATATCGTTCATCGACAAACGGTGGCCTCGTCCCTCACCGGCCCGGTAGAGCGCCACTTCGACAAAGTGATCGTCGCTGAGAATACGCCCCTCCTGGTTGCCGGTGAGAAAGGCCCGGCTATCCCCGGCTTCCACTCCATCGGAGATAAAGGCGCTGTACTGAGCGGTAGCCGTTGACGGATTGTCGGAGAAGTGCAGCTGCAGCCAGTCGACGGTCAGCCAGGGGAGAGATTCAAAACCGAGATAGGCCCTGTGGCTGCTCCAGGGATAGTCTTCCGCTTCCGTTGCAGTGTAGGTTCGCACCGGGTTGAGATGTATATAGCGAACCAGTTCGAGCAGAAAGCTTTCGGCATCGATCAGTATCGCCTTATAGCGCCCCTGGAACAGGTGCCCGGTCACCCCCCTCTTGCGGTTGAAAAAACGGGTATAGCGAAAAGAGATATTGTGCATGATGCGGGAGAGGGGCGCCTCACCGACCTGGATGGCCAGGTGAACGTGGTTGGGCATGAGGCAAAAAGCGTGGATACGGCAAGCGTAGCGCTCAACCGCCTCCTCTAGCAACTGGTAGAAAAGAGTACCGTCGGCGGAGTCGCTGAAGATCTCCTGCCCCGCGTTGCCGCGCAGCATCACATGATAAACAGCGCCAGGATAATGAATTCTCGGTTTGCGTGCCATGGGGGCAGAATAAGCGGAAAAAACAAATGAGTCAAGCCTGGCCCTGGCCTAAAATTCTATAAGCGGTAAAACCATTTATTCGAAAATTCAATACTTTTGGATGATTGTTCTCCCAGGCGAGCAAGTTATCATTAAAGACAAACTTGTAAACAAATCATCACCAAGGCTAGGTCCTGATACATAAGTCAAGGCCTGAAGCATTCTTTTCGAACGCAGATAAGAGCAGATGTACGCAGATGAAACCCAAAAGCCAATAGGCAATCAAAGAAAAGGATACCGGTTTTATTCGCCTTTATCCGAAGTTATCTGCGTTCGAAAAAAGATGTCAAAGATTTGGTTGTTCTGGTTTCTGTACGAATGGTGATATCCGAAAGGACACCATGAGGGTAGAAAACTTAACTGGAAGACAGGGGGACGTATCATGACTCATGGAAAGGAAGGATTACAACCCATGTTGATATCCTGAGGTGACCACAAACGCAACCAAGGTGGTCATTCTTCTGAGTGCTGACAAGGGGCACAAAAAAGGCCTCTGTCGCTTGAAGGAGGCCCAAAAATGAATAAGATCTGGTTTTTGTTTTTCCTACTTCCCATACTTCTCGTCGGGTGTGTTCAGCCCAGACAGTATGTGATTCTCAGGCCCACAATAATAGACGTGCGTGAGGATTGTTACAAAGATATTGAGGGCCCGCCGAACGTCCTCGGCTACTACCTCCATGGCGGTTCTCATGACATCGACTACATCTGCACGGACAGTTGGGGTGAGACGTTGGAGCACGAACTCAAGCATCAGCGGGACCAGATAGCCGGGAAACAGCCAGACCATATCCGGTTGCTTCGAAAGAGGGGAGGACAAACCCCTGTCGAAGCTAGGAGGCTGTCCGACAATTAGAGTCCGGCTGCAAACCCAGCTGTTTGGCCCATATATCGGCT
>CALZIC010000430.1 GCA_945787285.1 uncultured Desulfuromonadales bacterium | reverse complement strand
TCCCCTGACCGGCATCAGTATCCTTCTCGATGAACTGCATGACCGTATGCTGGGGCAACCTGAAGACCAGGGGCTAATCCGCCGGGCCCTGCAGGAAATTGAACGGCTCGAAGGGCTGGTTAACGAGCTGCTCAATTTCGCCTCCCTTCCCACCTCACACCTTGAAGCCGGGGATGTCGGCAACGTGCTGCAGGATACCCTGTTTCTGGTCAGAAAGCAGTGCCAGCGAAACGGGGTGACCCTCGAAGAGGAGCTTGGGGGTTCCTTCCCGTCGTTCCCCCTCGATGCGGGCAAGTTGAAACAGGCTTTTCTCAACCTGCTGAACAATGCCCTTGAAGCCATGCTCAACGGCGGCCTTCTCAGAGTGCTGGGACAGGTCGTGGCCGGTGAAATCCATATCGTCGTCGAAGATACCGGTGCGGGCATCGCCGAGGATCGCATTCCCCTGATTTTCGAACCTTTCTACACCAGCAAGAACGACGGTACCGGGTTGGGGCTGTCGATCACTCATAACATCATTTCCGATCACGGTGGGCGCATCGAAGTCGAAAGTCAACTCGAACGC
The DNA here is from genome assembly GCA_945787285.1 of uncultured Desulfuromonadales bacterium. GTDB lineage: Bacteria > Desulfobacterota > Desulfuromonadia > Desulfuromonadales > Trichloromonadaceae > CALZIC01. Next base: position 1,871 of record CALZIC010000430.1, on the reverse strand, counting down.
GGCACCACTTTCACCGTCATTTTTCCTTTCGAGGCAGATTAAAGCCCGGTCCGCGAGACCGAGGCGGACCGGGCTTTATTCGCTACTCGGAGGTGGCGAATTGTCGCCTCTGCTTTTCTTTTTCCGCAAAATTCTCTTCCCCCGAATCTCTTCCGTGGCCAATTTTCACCATTTTGTGGTTGCCATGACGCGCCCTGGCGCTTACCATTGAGCTACTAAATAAAGTATACGGTAAGTCATTTCGGGGAGGTCCCATGGAAAAAATACTGATAGTCGATGATGAGGCATTCATCCGCGAGAACCTGGAAAGGGTGCTTGCCGAAGACGGGTATCGCCCTTATTCGACCGAGAGCGGCGAGGAAGCGGTCACCCAGGTCAGCGAGGAGGAGATCGACCTCGTGCTGCTCGATCTCAACCTGGGCGCCCGCAGTGGCCTGGAGGTGCTGGCGCAGCTCAAAGAGGTCGATCCCGATGTGCTGGTCATCATCATTACCGGCTACGGTACCGTGGAAAGTGCCGTGGAGGCGCTGAAGATGGGGGCCTACGACTACATCAAAAAGCCCTTTAAGGCCGATGCCATCCGCCTGATCGTCAAGCTGGCGCTCGAAACCCAGAGCCTGCGCCGGGAGGTCCGTCAGCTGCGCCGCGACGGCAAGGGGCTGCCGGGTTCGGTCGATATGATCGGTGCCAGCCCGGCCATGGAACAGGTCTATCGGCAGGTCCGCGAAGTGGCTCGTCATGAATCGGCGACGGTCCTGATCACTGGAGAAAGCGGCACCGGCAAGGAACTGGTCGCCCGGGGGATCCACGATCTTTCACCGCGAAAGGATCGGCCCTTTGTCGAGATCAATTGCGGCTCGCTCCCTTTTAATCTCCTTGAGACGGAGCTGTTCGGCCACGAACGGGGCGCGTTCACCGACGCCAAAACCCGCAAGATCGGTCTTCTCGAAGAGGCGACAGGCGGCACCATCTTTCTCGACGAGATCGGTGAGATGGACACCAGCCTTCAGGTCAAGCTGCTGCGGGTTCTGGAGGACCGAAAAATCAGGCGTCTCGGCGGCACCCGCCTTATCGACATCGATGTACGGGTTGTTGCGGCCACCAACCGGGACCTCAAGGAAGCGATTGATGAAAAGGTGTTTCGGGAGGACCTCTATTACCGGCTGAACGTCTTTCCCATCCATCTGCCGCCTTTGCGCGAGCGGCGCGAAGACATCCCACCGCTGCTCGATTTCTTTCTCCAGAAGTTCAGCCGGGATTTCAACAAAAGGATTCGTGAGATATCGAGGGATGCCCTCGATCTGCTGATGCGTTACCACTGGCCCGGAAACGTTCGCGAGCTGCGCAACGTGGTTGAGCGCATCTGCATCATGCACAACACCGAGGTCATCAAGCCCGATGGGCTGCCCAAGGAGATCTGGGGGGGGACGCCGCGCAAGGAGTCGACTCTCGATCTCGAAGTTCCACCCGAAGGGATCTGCCTTGAAGAGATCGTGGGGCAGATCGAAAAGGACCTGATTGCCAAGGCCGTCAAGATCACCGGGGGCAATGTGGCGAAAACTGCCCGTCTGCTCAACGTGCCGAGGGGCACACTGCGTTATAAACTTGAAAAATACCAGTTGGGTGAAGAGGGCTGACACGCCGGGGGGCAGTTCAGACCGTTTCAGGATTTGGTGAAAAGTCACCGATCGATAATCAAAGTGGCCGATTTCGGCCACTTTTTTAGTGTCTCGAATTCGGTGTAGACAGTTTCTTATAACGATATTTTAAAAGAAGATATTTTTTTGTGCGAGATAAGGCCCCGAAAATACGGATGTGTATACTTGTATTTATCCTGTTTGTCATTTCGGGGCGTTTGCTTGGCACCTGCG
>CALZIC010000429.1 GCA_945787285.1 uncultured Desulfuromonadales bacterium | reverse complement strand
CCGGGTCCACGAATACCTCCAGAGCTATCGGGTCTCGCAAAAGAAAATTCTCGAATTCCTGCAAACCAAGCCCCTTCAGGGGCACTCCACCACCCTCCCCCCTCGGGAAGTCAGCGAAGGGGTGGTCTCATTCGAAAGGGTTGAACTGCTGGGGTGCCTGTATGGCATCTCTGCAACGGCCCCTGCTGGAGGCCGGGTGGCCCTGACAGGCCCGAACGGCTCCGGAAAATCGACCCTGCTGCATGTCGCAGCCCGGCTGATCGATCCCGATGCCGGCAGGGTACTGATCGACGGACAGGACCTGGTCCGCTGCAATCTCGAGTCGGTACGGCGGGCCATCGGAATCGTCTCCCCCGACCTGCCATTACTGAGGGGGTCGGTCGGCTACAACCTGCGCTACCGCTGGCCCGATGCACCGGACGAAGAAATCGCCAGGGTGAGGGAACTCTGTGATCTGGATGAGCTGATCAGCACCTTCCCGGAGGGTGAAAAACACCGGTTGCAGGAGGGCGGGCAGAATCTTTCCCTGGGGCAGCGGCATCGACTTTCCCTGGCCCGAGCGCTCCTGGGAGACCCGGTTATTCTGATTGTCGACGAAATCGATGCCACTCTTGATCCCCAGGCCGCGCGTGTCCTCGACCGGGTTCTGGATGGTTTTCCCGGCACCATTTTAATGGTGACCCGCTCTGAAATCCGGCTGGCAAAGGCAGACATCCTCTGGCACCTCGAGGATGGTTTTATGACCAAAGTCGAAAATCAGGCCAGAGAGCAAAAGATAAGAAGATAAGGAGATTTCATGCCCCAGGCAGTCAAACCCGGTATCATGCTTCGTCGCTCCCTGGAAGGGATGCCGATGGAATATTTCGCCTATGTACCGACCCGGGGCCAGCGCCACAATCGGGTCTTTGTCACAGTGCACGGCATCTCCCGGAATGCGGAAGAGCATCTGCGCGGCTTCATCGCCCAGGCGGAGCGCTACGGAGCCGTCGCCCTTGCGCCCCTCTTTACCAAAGAGAGCTTCCCGCGCTACCAGCAGTTGGGCAGCTCGATAGACAAGGGGCGCGCCGACCTTGCCTTCGACCGTTTTTTGCAGGATGCGGCTGAGAGCCTCGGCATCGCCCCCTCCCCTCTCAACCTGTTCGGTTTTTCCGGCGGGGGGCAATTCGCTCACCGTTACGCCCTGTTCTATCCCAAACGGGTGGCCCGTATGGTGCTGAGTGCCCCGGGCTGGTACACCTTCCCAGACCCGGACCGGTACTACCCCCTGGGCCTTCGCTCTGCTCCGGATTGGCCAAAGCTGAAATTCACCCCGTCCAAATTTCTGCAAATCCCGACCCTGGTCCTGGTCGGAGAGGAAGACGATATCCGCGATGCGGACCTGAACAAATCGCGCAAAATCGATGCGTTTCAGGGATTCAATCGGGTGGAGCGCGCAGAACGCTGGATCAATGCCATGCGCGCCCTGGCCAGGGCCTATAACCTTTCCGGCGATTTCCGCTTCGAAACGGTGCCGAATGCCAACCACGCCTACGAGAGCTATCTGGCCCATCCCTCGTTTGCCGAAGAGGTGTTCAGTTTTCTGTTCGACGCTCCCCCCTAATGCGACTTATAGCCCAAAAGGGTTCCCGTCCCAGAAGTGGGGATAGGTTACGGTGTGTTGATGGTTGCCGTTTTTTTTCACAATGTATTTTTTGTATTCACCATTCTCCATGACGATGATGCGGCATTTTTCGCGAAGCTGTTCCATCTGCAGGCAGATCCGCCCATGCTCCGTGACCCGCCAGCGGCCAAACCGCTTGGTTCCCTTGCGCGATTGCCGCACCTCCCCGCCGGGATCGTAATAGCTAAGGCTGACCCGTTTGCGAACGGCGGTGACAGACGATACCGTTTTGCCCGAAAAGAGGGTTAAGACTTGACCCGCGGTGAGTGTTCCGGCAGGCAGGGCAACAGGCTCGATCTGCTGTGTAAAATGCTCTGCCTGCACGAAACACATGCCGAAAAGGACCGATGCCAGAAGGACTGAAGGGATCGTTAACAAATAACGCATGGTCTTTTAGAGTTCCAGTGGGTTGCCGACCCTGAATGATCGGTAGCGGACCACCAGTTCATGGTTGCCATCTTTTTTAACCACATACTTTTTGTAAACACCGCCCTCTTGGACGATAATACGGCATTTCTCCCGACCGACCTCCATCTGCAGGCAGATCCGGCCGCTCTCATTGATGCGCCAATGACCGTAGCGCCTCTGGCCTTCACGGACCTGTCTGGCCTCCCCGTTGGGATCGTAATAGGTATAGCTGGTATATCCCCTGGTGACGGAAACCGATTCGACGGTTTTCCCGCTAAACAGGACCTCAACTTCGGGTCCTGAGAGAGTTCCTAACGGAAGCGGAGTCGGCGCTTCTTTCACCATGGATGATGCACATCCTCCCAAAAGAGGCAGCA
>CALZIC010000428.1 GCA_945787285.1 uncultured Desulfuromonadales bacterium | reverse complement strand
CACGTTCGTCCCCGGTAATCTCGTGGACCTGAACCCCGCAGAGGACCACGATGCCCTGCTCCTCGACAAAACCCTGCAGAATTTCTCCGCCTCGCCGGGAGAGCTGGCGGGGCAGAAGCCACTCCTGTCCCTCCAGGACCGTCATCGCCACCTTGCGCTGGTTCAGGGCCCCGGCCGTTTCGAGTCCCAGCAGACCGCCGCCGATGCAGACGCAGCGCATCCCGGGCTTGAGACCCTTGAGAATGGCCCGGGCATCATCGAGAGTGCGCAGAACCATGACCCCGTCCCGGTCGGCCCCGGCGATGGGGGGGACAAACGGGTGGCATCCATTGGCCAGCACCAGTCGGTCGTAGGGCAGGGTGCGGCCGTCGTGCAACTGCACCTCACGACGCTCGACGACGATGGAAACCACTTCCCCTTCGAGCCATTCGATGCGCTGCTCGTCGTACCACTTCTCCTGCTGCATGAGCAACGCCTCTTCGGGCACCATCCCGGCCAGAAACCGGGTCAGATTGAGGCGAAAGTACGGCAGACTGCTTTCCTTTGAGATCAGGGTAATCTGCACATCCGGCGCCGCCTTGCGAGCTTCTGCCGCAGCGGTCACCCCGGCAATGCCGGCACCTACAATAACGACCCGCTCGACGTCAACGTTGCCGGAGACTGCCGATTCATCGGCGGCCGGCTCAAACAAATTGCCAGGCGCTCCGCAGACGGAACACTCGGGCGGGGGAGATTCCCCCTGGTGCAGGTGGTCGCAGATCGAGCAGCGCCACACGGAAGATGCGGTTGCGGCCCGCTTCTCCACCACGATGGTCATCAGGCTAAAGTGTTCCTTGCCGGCCCCGCAGACAGGACAGAAGTCGGGCGGGTTCTCCCCCTCGTGCACATAGCCGCAGATTTCACATTTCCAGGCCTTCAACGGATGCGTTCCTCCTATTTTGAGACAAAATCTAACCCGGATGACTCATTATGCGTTGACGCACGAGCACCAGCTGAACAATCTGCCATCCGAGAAAACAGGCTATAATAAAGAAAAACTATACCATGAAGATGACCGGCCGAGAGACAGGCGCAGCGATTCCGTAGCCAAACGAGAATCACCGGCCGCCAAATTCCAGGGGTGCGCAATGTACGAATCAAAAAAAGAATACCAAGCCAGGGTCCGGTCCGAGTCCACCAAACTGGAATGGGTCCTGGGGCGCAGCATCAAACACAAGCAACTGGGGTTCTGCCCCAAATGCCAGAGCGTGGGCCATTTTGACCTGGAAGGACTGGGGTTTTCTCCCGAGTTGGATAACGCCATCTACTTCAGCACCGTATTCGACGAATGGCGCTGCCGCATGTGCGATCTCAGGATGATCGCCTGACGCCTCATTCCTTGCAAAACAACCCCTGCCACCCATACCTTCTTTTAGGCTCGACCAAACGAATCATGCTTAACACTTTTGAACTTACACCTCCGGCTTAACCATCCTGCCCATAAAAAGAATGCTCCCCGTTTCTCTGTCGCGAATCACAAAAAGAAAAGGCCGATCGGCCTTGAAAGTCGGGGTAAAGGGAACCAGGTTTGTGACCGCCGAGCCTATAGGTGCCATTACTACTGCCGTGGCGGCCGCCGCTTCAGTCCCCTTCTCGCTGAGCTCTACAAACGACTTGTGCAGGACCTCAGTAAGATATATCCGGTCCCGCGGATCGGTGGAATTGCACAGGCCGGTGAAATCAGCAGAGTCGGGATAGCGAGGATCGACAAAAGCCCGCACCATCCCCATCTTTTTCAGGGTCTCTGCCATCTGGTAACTGTCTTCCAGCTTGAACTTCGGCAGTTCAACATGAACCGTGCGTCCTTTAAGTTTGCGGATCCAATCGCCAAGGCTTTTCAAGGTAAGACGCTTTTCGATCTCCTCCAGGCCGTCAGCGGAGTTCGGCGCAATCACCACCATGGACAGAGCGTCCCCCTTGTAAGGAAGCTCCACCAGGGCAAAGCCGTCTTCACCGGGGTAGCGCCCGGTTTTCTGATCGACCTCAATTTCCCGAGAAGTCTCGAAGAACGACCCATCTGCGTTGAAAGCGGCATATCGCGCCCCTTTCAGACTCTTTGTGGCCATCATCGGCGTTTTGAGCCGATGGCCACCAGGGAGAAAGAAGTCGCGCTTTTTGGTGTTGGCCTCCTTGAACGGCTCAGCCCACTCGCCTTTGAAGTAAATCGCATTAACCAGGATCAACCGGAGATCCTCCCCGTCCATAAGCGGAATGAGGTCCTTGATGCGTTCCTCGGTCTGCCTGGCCACCCAAGCGTTGATTCTGTCGCGCTCGGTTGGGAAGCTGTTCTTGAAATCGGCCTGGAACACGCCACCGGTCTTGTAATACCGGTCGATCGTCTCGATGTAATCATTCAAAAACGGATAGGTCTGTAAACCCGTTTCCTGATTGGGGCCCGAACAGTTCCAGGCC
>CALZIC010000427.1 GCA_945787285.1 uncultured Desulfuromonadales bacterium | reverse complement strand
GCCTTAGCCGTCACGAGCCCCTGCTTAAGAGGGGCGAGAAAGCGGGTGGTCAGTTCGGTGGTGGCAAAAATGGTTCCGGGCGGCAGAAGCGACTTGATGGCCATGGCCACCGCGGTATCGGCCAGGGTAGTCAGGGCACCGCCGTGCATGTAGCCGCCCCCCATCGCCAGTTTCACCTTGAACGGGACCGTCAGCACCGCCCTGCCCCCTTTGGCCTCGACAATGGTCAGCCCGACAAGATCTTCAAAAGGGGATGTCGAAATCCATTCGCCCAGTTCGAACTGCGACGCCCCGTCAGGTTGTCTCATCTCTTCGCCATCGACCAGCAATCGTGCCATGCGTATTCCTTATCAACGGTATTTAACAGCATAAGAGAAAAAACCGGGCCCACCTCAACAGAAAGGGGAGTTTGCCGCTACCCCTCAGGGAAGGTCTATATAATACCCCCGGTTTTCACGCACAATCAGGCAGCGCAGGGGCTCCCGGCCGATCATCTCTTCGATAATGCGACTGAAGTCTTCACTGTTTCTGACCCGCTGGCCCTCGACCTCGGCGACCAGGTCCCCATGGAGGATACCGATCCGTTCGGCTTTGCTTCCGAAGGCGACCTGCTCCACCCTCAGCCCGGCCCGGCTGTCGGCCAGCGAGAGCCCCAGCAACCGTTCCCCGTAGGAAAGGCCGTAGTTCGGCGGCAATTCGGCCAGACTCAGCTGAATAGTGAGTTGCTTGGTGCCGCGGAGCACCTGCAGCCGAACCTCGTCATCGGGGGTGTAGGTCCGCATCAGCGACCGGTACTCGGTCGGCGACCCGACGGGATCGTCGTCGAGACTCAGTATGACATCGGCCGGGCGCAGCCCGGCCCGTTCGGCAGGTGAGCCCTTCTCGATGCGCTCGACCAAGACCCCGCCGGAGCCGAGGTTTTTACTAAAGGCCCTGCTGACCTCCCCGGGTATCACGCCGAGATAGGCCGGGCGCACTTTGCCGAGACGAATAAGGTCATCGAGAATGCGTGTGGCGGTATCGATGGGGATGGCGAACCCGATCCCCTGGGCCTGCTGAAGAATGGCGGTATTGATTCCGATCAGCTCCCCGTTGATATTGATCAGCGGCCCCCCGGAATTACCGGGGTTGATCAGGGAGTCGGTCTGAATGAACATGGAAAAGTCGTTGTCACTGGTCGGAATGCGGCGACGCACCGAGCTGACGACCCCGGTGGTGATCGAGTGACCCAGCCCCAGAGGGTTGCCGATAGCGATCACCGTCTCACCGACCAGCAGATCGTCGGAACGTCCCGGGTCCAGGGCAGGGAAAGCGCCTTCCCCTTCGATCTGCAGCACCGCCAGGTCGATGCGATCATCCTTGCCGATCAGGCGGGCTTCGCGCTCCTTGGCCTGGTCGGGCAGGGCCACATAAATTTTCGAAGCCTTTTCGATCACATGGGCATTGGTCAGGACGTACCCCCTTTTATCGATAATCACCCCAGATCCGATCGACTGGGTCTTGTAGACCCGAGGGGGAGCCAGATCGCGAAAGAATTCTTCGAAAAAAGGTTCGGCAAAGCCAAAAAAGGGAGAAGAACTGCGCTTGATGATCTGTTCGGTGCGGATATTAACGACCGCCGGCCCGGCTTTTTCAATGGCCTGCACCACCGGGGTGCGCCGGTCAAAAGCCCCAACGGGTCCGGCCAGAGCCAAACAGCTCAAAACGAGTACGAACCTAAGTAAACGTTTTCCATTGTGGACAAAATAGTCTTTCACCTGCCCTCTCCTGGATTCCGGCTTCTGGATTCCGGCTTCTGGATTCCGTACTTTTCCATCCGATAGATCAGGGTGTGCCGGGGGATCCGCAGAAACGCGGCTGCGCGGGTCTGATTCCAGTCGTTGCGGCGCAAGGCCTCGAGCACCGCTTCTTTTTCCAGGTCCTCAAGAGAATACCCTTCAGCGGGGAGATTGAGAACCCCTCCGGAAAAAGCCCCCCCCGGCTGGCGGATTTTTTGCGGCAAATCGTCGGACTCGATAGCGTCGCCCCGCCGCAGAATCATCATCCGCTCCACGGCATTTTCAAGCTCGCGCACGTTGCCGGGCCATCCGTAAGCGTTAAGCGACGCCATGGCCTGATCCGAAACCTTCACCTGCTGCCCGGCGCCATGTTTTTTAATAAAATGCTTCACCAGCAGAGGAATATCGCTGCGACGCTCGCGCAGGGGGGGCAGGTGAACCGGAATGACGGCCAGGCGGTAATAGAGATCCTCGCGAAAGGTCCCGTCCTCCATGGCGGTGTCGATGTCGCGGTTGGTAGCAGCCACCACCCGCACGTCGACCTTGCGCAGGCTGCCGCCGACCGGTTCGACTTCACGCTCCTGCAGAGCGCGCAGCAGCTTGGGCTGCAATGCCACCGGCAGCTCGCCGACCTCGTCAAGAAACAGGGTGCCGCCGTTGGCCAGTTCGAATTTC
>CALZIC010000426.1 GCA_945787285.1 uncultured Desulfuromonadales bacterium | reverse complement strand
GACTGACCGCCGACTGCGTCAAATTCAATCGTCCACCAACCTCCGTGGCAGTCATACCCAATTCGCGCACCGCCCAATAGCACACAAGACTGCGCGCCTTTACGCGCTGGGGGTGCTTCCCCTCCGCGATGACATCCAACGTCGGCAGACTCAGAGCCGCGGCCGCCCTCTGGACAACCGCGTCAAAACCGATTCTCAATCGCTGATATTCATTTTTCCTGCTCACCGCTTCGTCCGCCCGGTTGAGAATCGCTGAAACAAAAACACTCCCCCCCAGAATTCGTTCATCGCTTTTGCTCATTGCACCGCTCTGGCGCATGGCCTTGACCTGCTGCCACCCACCAGCGCTGCGCACCAGCCCTCCCCCTGTTAAATCCGGCCGTTTCCCTTGGGAACAACCATCGGCAATAAATGAGAGATACTTTTGAACGGCCGTCGTTGGCTGCCCGCCGAAGCGCTCCAATATCTCCCCAGTTTCCTGCCACCCCTGAATACTGCCACTCAGCAAAGTTCTATGGCCACTGTAAGGGTACTCAGCCAGAGCATCCAGAGACTCAACAACCCCAGCCCGCAACGGATTGAGATGGATGTAGCGCACCAGTTCGAGCAGGTACGGTTCCTCCTCACAAAGGATCGACTTGTACCGGTTCTGAAACAGATGACCTGAACGATTGTGGCGATGGTTGAAACTGACGGCGTAGCCCGTAAGCAAGCGACGCATAACGGTGGCGACGGGGGTCGTGCCGGACTGAAGAAGCAAATGGAGGTGGTTGGGAATTAAGGCCCAGGCGTAGCAGCGGGTCGATGTGTCTATCAGAATTGTACTTAGACGGGAGAGGAAATTATCCCGGTCGTGATCGTCACGGAAAATCTTGCGGCGATCAATTCCCCGGCAGATGATGTGGTGCAAGGCACCGGGAGCATCTATGCGGGCTTGTCGAGGCATGCCAGAAGACTAACATTAGCATGGGCCAATGGCAACGCATAATTTCATGGACGTCCCCATTCTACCTTCTACTTCTAGACTGTTTCTTCTGGCGCAGGCCCCCGAAACTCAGTTAAAAGGCAACGAACTATCTCAGTTTTGAAATCACCTTGGAGAATTCCTCCTGCAAGGACTTCACGGCCTTTACAAGGCCCGGCTTGAGGGTGTCCCACTTCTCGTCGGAGGCCAGTTTCAGCTCTTCCAGTTTTTCCAGCAGCATCTCCCTTTTTTCGTTTAAATCCTGGATGTTCATATCGTAGGTCGCTTTTTCTAACCCTCCTACGGTCTTTGACTTGAGCTTCAAGGCTTCGATTTCATCGGTCCATTGGCGAAGTTTTGCCTCGATTTCTTGCCTGTGTATCTCTTTCATCCTTCGGCTCCTTCCCCCTGTATAGCCCAAATGGTTTATTTTTCATCTCTACGATTATGATAGACCATTTGTATCAATTTTCCACGAAGGAGCGCTATATGAGCAGTGTCAGACCTAACTTTTGTGCATTCACTTCCAGACCGTACCATAAGTCTCGGCCACCTGGCTCTCCCAACTCTCCGGCCGCAAAGGATCGACCCACACCGGAATATTATATTCCGCATCGGTCAGCACCAGGTCGGGAATGCTGCCGGCGATGAAGTTCTGGTTGTCCCCTTCTTCTTTGGTGACGATGGTGGTCAGCCAGAAAAACCTTCTCTTGCCCCCGATCTCCCGGATCCAGGGGCGCTGCTCCACCGGCGAGACGACGCTCCAGTCGTACTCCTTGCGTGAGTTGCGAATCTTGCCGGGGATGGCGGAGACGCCGGTGAGGTTTTCGTTTTTGTCAAAATGCTAGGCTGGTGTTCAGCCCTTGCTTGTCGGCGACGTACGGCTCAAGGGCAAAGTAGTGATAGAGCTTGGCCTTTTGTCCGGGAATATTGAAATGGGCGGTGAAGGGCTGATCATTGATGTCTTCCTTGAGGTCGGGAATACGGATGTCGCCGACATGGTATCCGGGGGCCGGCGCCAGCAGACCGTTCTGAAACCGGAAGCTCTGGGCGTTGTAGCGGGAGACCTCGTAGGTCAAGGTGTTCTGCCCGGATAAAAACGGATGTTTGGCCACCTCAGCGGGACGCACCCACTCCCCCTCGCCGAGAAAGAGTCTCCGGACCTTACGCAGGACCTCGGAATCTTTGGGCTGGCGGATCAGTACCACGCCGCCGAACTCGGGGCGGGGAAAGAGAATACCCTTCCAGCGGATCAGGGAGACGAGCTGGACCCACTGCCCCTTGGCGTCTTTGACATAACGGACATCGGCCGGTTCATAGTTGAGAAACTTCCACGGGCCGAAGGTTTTGACGGCGTTGGTCAGGCTGTTTTTACCGAGAAAGAGGTTTTCGCCGGTTTCGAAGCGGACCGTCTCCCGACTGTCCTGGGAAAAGCTCGGAGAGGGGGTGGAGCCCGGGATATTGATCAACTCCCGAACATCGCCGACCAGGCGGGGGAAGAACTTGTCCGGCTCCACGGAGAGGACGAAACGGTATTCTTCACCGACCCGGACAAAATTGGGGCGCATGACCTGCTCGGTTTCATCGGTGCTCTGCCTGGCCAGGGTGAGGAGGGAATTGAGCGGCTGAACCCTTTCGTGGCCGGTGATCGGCAACTCCCGGAGTTCCTTCTTTTCAAGGGTCTGGTAGCGGATGTAATAGGCCAGGTACTGATGGGGATTGACCTGCAGATAAATACAGGCCCCGACCACAGCGGCCGCCAGCGCCATGAAAACGGCGTAGGCAATCACCGCCTTTTTGTTGCGCCTGCGCAGCATCAGCCAGGAGAGCAGAACCAGCAGTAGAAGGGCCAGGGGGAGGTAGGAATGTCTCCGGACGACCATGAGCAGGGGATGCCACAGGGCGCGGGAGATAACCGCTCCGGCCACCAGGGTCAGGGAAAGAAGGACAAACAAAACCTTGTGCCGGCCGATAAGGTTTTTTACGGCATCAAAGCTGTGCCGAACAGCCCAGTAGAGACGGCCACCTTCGGGGTCCTGCTCCCCGCTCTGGTGCAGATCGTCGCCGGGGCTTTCCAATTCCGGTTTTTCTTCGGATGGGCCGGACATGTGCTATCTCCTCTTCTTTTTGTCGGTAAAGCGGTCCACCAGCTCGTAAGGGTCGAGCTCCTCCGGCTTTTTTTTCACCGGCTCTTCTTCAGCCGGGTTCGGGCTCTCTTTTTCCGGCTCGCCTGAGCCTTCCTCCCCCACCGATTTCTCCTCGGCTCCGCTGAAAAATTCGCCGGCCTTCTCTTCCATGCGGCTGGCCTGCTCGGAGACCTCCTCTTGAATCTCTTCGACAACCTTTTTGGCTTTTTCGGCGATCTGCTCGCCGATGTGGACGTCCCCCCGTTCGAGGCGGTCGATCATCTCGAAGCCCTTGTTGCGGTTCGACCATAACTTGAAGCCGAAGAAGTGGCCGAGGTAGAAGCCGGCCATGATGATGGGGATCTCCACGATCCACAGGGTAATCTCCACCAGCAGGTTGAACTCCATCGACAGGATCGCCAGTACGCTCAGAATGGTCGAGCAGATTACTGCGGCAAACGATTTGGCCCGTGTGGTGCGGTTGTAAATGAACCCCTTGACCTCCCCTTCGGGCAGCGGGTCCTTGTGGGTGAAGTTGTAGTAGCGGCGATAGAGCTTCACCCCGAAGGTCCGGTCCATGACGTACCAGGCGGCCCCCCAGAAGAGGTAGAAAAAGAGCGAGAGAAAGACATAGGTCTGAACGGTGATCATGGCACTCTCCTGGCCTTGTAGATGGCTCACCAATCGAAGTTAAACCGTCGCCTGGGGAACATAGCGCTGCTTGATGAGGTTGACGGCCCAGCCCTTTTTGCAGGAGGGCCAGCCCGGGTATTTTTCGAAAAACCGGCGCTTGTTGTGACAGTAGAGAAGAAAGACGTCTGCCGGGTTGATTTCGGTCACCAGCTGCCAGGCCGTCTCCTGCGCCGCCGCAGTTAACGCCTGGGCCGGGTGGACCAGCTGTTTCTTCAGTTCCATGGACATGCGATCGACTTTTGGGGACTGCCCCCCCTTGAGCTGCTTGATAAACCGCTCCAGTTCGAAAAACACCGGGGGAAGTTCGGAGCGCAGGTCCTTCACGTAATTTTTTTGCTGCGCCACCGTCAGGGCGTCGTAGTCGAGATCCGGGTAATGGCGGGAAATTGTCTCGACCAGAACCGCTTCCCTTTTTATCTCCAGCGCATCCTGGTGCAGCCGGTAATGACCGAGGTCGATAGCGAGCACCCCTTCATCGAGCAGA
>CALZIC010000425.1 GCA_945787285.1 uncultured Desulfuromonadales bacterium | reverse complement strand
CAGGTCGTCGCACACCCTTGTGCATCTGACCTGACTTACATGCTTTGCAGAAACCGGACCAACTCGACAAAAAAAGGCCGCGCCATGGCGCGGCCTTGCAGGTGTTTGCCGGCAGGACGCGCCGATTTACTTGGCAGCGGCCCGTGCCGCTGCGAGCCATGAATTCCACTGGTCCTGGTTTTTGTCGATCCACTCCCTGACGTGGCGGGCGATGTCCTTTTTGGAATCTTCGCCGTTCTGCATCCTGGTGTTCTGCTCGTTGATGTCGGCCAGAGGCAGGGTGAAGGCCTCGAAGAAGGCTTTGGCGGCGGGATTGGCCCCGGTGAATTTCTTGTTGGCGACGATGCGGATGTCGTTGACAACGAAGCCGAGCTTGATCGGGTTGCTGACCGCCCCTTCGACGTCGGCGACGGTCATGCGGTCAACGGCTTCGGCCTGGCCACCCAGGGGGTTGATCTCGGGGACGTTGATCCACACCACGTCTTCGGCGGGCTTGAGCTTGAAGACCGTCCAGTTCGGTGCCCATGTGTAAAAAAAGACCGGCTTCTCGTTCTGGTAGCTTGCCAGGGTCTGGGCCATGCTGGCCGAATATGCGGCCTTGATCGGGTTGATGTGATCACCGAGGTCATAGACATCCATGTGGTGGCTGATGATCTTTTCACACCCCCAGCCCGCCGGGCAGGCGACCAGGTCGGCCTTGCCGTCGCCGTTCTGGTCGAAGGCCTGCTTGACTTCGGGGCGCTTGAAGTCGTCGAGGGACTGGATGTTGAATTTTTCCGCATCCTTTTTCGAGACCAGATAGCCCTGCAGGCCGCCGGCTTTGACGACATAACCGTAGATTTCAGCCTTGTCGTAGAAGTTTTTCGGCAGCTGGTTGTTGTGGATCGGGAACCAGCCGTTGGTCCAGTAGTCGAGGTCGCCAAGGGCGAGGGACTGGTAGAAAATCGGGTTGGCCAGGTCCTTGGGGCGTTTGACCTTATAGCCGAGCTCTTCAAGGCCTTTACGGACCAGGGCTTCCTGGAAGAAACCGGTGTTCCAGGTGGCGCGGCCGGGATTTACGGTCACGCCTTTGCCGGGCTTGTCTTCGGATGCGGCAGCAGGGATGGCCAGCGCGGCCACCAGACTAAAGGTTATTAAGCTGAGAAGCATTTTTTTCATTTCAATCCTCCTTCTGGGGTGGGTGAACGTTGTACCTGGAGTCTGCGATGTCGTTCGGTTATTTGCCGAAACCCTGGGTGATGCGGTCAAGCACCATGGCCAGCAGCACAATGCTCAGCCCGCCGATGGTCGCCAGGCCGATCTCCAGAGTGTTGAGGCCCTGGACGACCGGACCTCCCAGGCCGCCGGCGCCGATCAGCGCGGCAATGACCACCATCGACAGGGACATCATGATGGTCTGGTTCAGACCCGCCATCACCGAGGGCAGGGCAAGGGGGAACTGGACCTTGCGCAAGACCTGCCAGCGGGTGGCACCGAAGGCCACCGCCGCTTCGACCAGCTCGGGATGTACCTGGCGGATGCCCAGGCTGGTCAGGCGGATGATCGGCGGTAGGGCGAAAACGATGGTCGCAAGGACCCCGGAGACGGTGCCGATGCTGAACAGCATGACCACCGGAACCAGGTAGACGAAGGCCGGGGTGGTCTGCATGGCATCGAGGAAGGGCCGCAGGATCATTTCGAAACGGTCGCTGCGCCCCGCACAGATACCCAGGGGGATGCCGAAAATGGCGCAGAACAGCACCGAGCAGATCACCATGGAGAGGGTTATCATGGTGTCTTCCCACAGCCCGAGGTAGCCGATCAGCAGCAAGGTCAGCAGAGTGAAAATGGTGACCCGCTTGCCGGCGAAGCGCCAGGCGAGAAAGGCGAAAACCACCATGACCAGGCTCGGTGGCAGGACGGTGAAGAACCACTCAAGCCCCTGCAGGGTCTTCTCGACGGGGAGCTTGATAACCTGGAACATGTCCCGGTAGTTGGTGACAAGCCAGTCGACCCCGTTCTGGACCCATTCGTCAAGGGGGATGGCTCTTTCGTCAAAGTCAAATATGCGCATTATGGTTTTCCCTCTTTATTGCTGAAAATAGCCTTACGCCTGCTGTTCGTCGATGTGACTGCGCTGCAAAGTGCGCAGGAACTGGTTCTTGGAGAGGACGCCGAGGTATTTTCCCTCGTCTCCGAGTATCGGGATCGGCCAGGGGCGGGCGGTCACCTCGGGCAGGATGTCCTGCATCGAATCACCGGCTTGGGCGGCCTGGGCCTCGTCGATAAAGGCCGGGGAGATATCCTTGCCGCCGCCGTTGTCGATGAGATCCTTGAGAGTATCGGTGGAGACGACCCCCAGGAACCTGCGGTCGGTGTCGAGTACGTAGCCGTACTCCCGGTCATGGCTGATCAGCCTCTGCAGGGCGGCCCGGGGGCTTTCGCCGGGGTGGCGGATGACCGTCACCTGGGTCTCCCGGGCG
>CALZIC010000424.1 GCA_945787285.1 uncultured Desulfuromonadales bacterium | reverse complement strand
TTTTTTCTCCCGCGATGCAGGACACCAGGTGGAAGAAGCACCTCCAAGCATGTTGGTCGCCATGGGCATAATGGCCTTTTTCTGTATCTTTATCGGTGTCTACCCCAAGTTTCTTTACTCCATCCTGCCGTATCCCGTTGACTTCGCACCCTATACAGCTTCGCATGTCCTGTTTCAGTTACAACTGCTGATGTTCTCAGCCCTGGCCTTTACCCTGCTACTGCTTTCCGGCATCTATCCGGCAGAAATCAGGGCGATCAACCTTGATACCGACCTGATATACCGCAAGGGAGGAAGACTGTTCTATCAGGTTATGGACAAAGGGCTTAATGCAATCAACAGGACTGCTGAACGAATATTTATTGGGGAGCTTCTCGTTGGCCTCGCCAAATTTGTCAGAGAGTTGCCCGCCAAAGTGCTCGCCAAGATATGTTGGCCGTTCTGGCAAACAGCATTTGACGCTCCAGACAAAAAGACCATCTCCGAGAATCTTCTTAAAAGGGCGCAATCTGGTTTCTACCCCATCAGCATAATGGGGATTTTCATAGCCATTTATTTTGGTTTGCTCTTCCTGTTATAGAGCAGTAGAATATATTTTTTGTGTTTTCTCTTGTATAGGTTTTTGTAAAGAAAATTCCCGCTGCATCCTTTCCCTGGAGAAATACTGATTTCACTGCGACAGGCTTTTCTTTTTTTTATTTTGTACCGTGCAAAAAATGCACAATTGATACCAGGACAAAAAAATGTTTGGTTTATTCCGCAAAAAAACAGCGATACCCGTAGAACCTGAGAGCAAAAAAGTACCGGTCGGGGAGCGACGAATTTATGTGCTTGATTTTGACCGCACCATCACCATTCTGCATACCGGTGCCCTTGCCTACGGCAACGAGCTTACACCCGCTTTTATCCAAAGTAATATCAAAAAAGGATTCGCTGAGTTTGTCCGCAAGGTTATCAACAGCGGGCATGGGGCATATATCGCCTCCTACAGCGATGATGCCAATGCCGATACCGTTGAAGCAGAGGCACTCTCGGGCCACGACCTTATCAAATTATACATGGACCTGGTATTCGGTCAGGATCAGACCATTTTCACAACACCACGGGAAAACGAGGCCGGGGAAATCATGTCCAAGGGCAACATCATTGCCAACAATACCCAGGATTACAAACAGCACCATCTTGACATCATCCTGCGGCAGGAAGGGCTGACCTTCCCGACCCAGCTGCGGTACGACACGTTCCGGGCGGTTTCCAGCCACCGGTCGGTTCCCTGGAAAGAATCCACACGGGACTACACCAACTACCGTTTCTTCAGCGTGGGCACCACCGAGGACGTGGGTGACGCCGCCGGAGGGACGCCCTAGCCTTCAGCCGGCAGGTCGTCGGGGATCAGGTCCGGGTCCAGGACTTCCACCGTCGCAGCCTGGCGAAGTCCGGCCATCTCTTCCTGCATGACCCGGCCTTCCTTTTCGGAGATCAGCTGCTGCTTCAATCGGGGCAGGATCTCCTCGAACGGGATCGGCTCCGCCGCCTTGCGGCCGGTGACCTTCATGATGTTGAAGCCGGTGACGGTCTGGAAAACTTCGGAAACCGAGCCGATCTCGGTCTCGAAGGCGACCTTTTCGAACGCCGGGAACATCACACCCCGTGGGAACATGCCCAGGGCGCCACCTTTGGCCGCGTTGGGCGCCTGGGAATATTCCTTGGCCAGTTCTGCGAAGTCCTCGCCGGCAATCGCCCGGGCGTGGGCTTCGTCCGCCTTCTCCCGCGCCCGGATTCGCATCGGTTCGGGATCGGTCTCCTTGGCGTTCAGCAGGATGTAGGAAGCTTCCGTAAGCTCCTGGGTCATGAAACTGTCCCGGTTGGCGTCATAGTGGGCCCGGGCTTCGTCATCTGTCACCGTGACATCCCGCGTGAGGATCTTGAC
The DNA here is from genome assembly GCA_945787285.1 of uncultured Desulfuromonadales bacterium. Taxonomy (GTDB): domain Bacteria; phylum Desulfobacterota; class Desulfuromonadia; order Desulfuromonadales; family Trichloromonadaceae; genus CALZIC01. The sequence continues at coordinate 539 of CALZIC010000424.1, read as the reverse complement.
CAGGTTCTGCATCTGGAGCCTGCGGCCGATTTCATCCCGGAGTTCGTCCTCGGTGACCCCGGCCTGTACCAGGTAGCGCTGGAAATCCTCGTCCGAACCCTGCTGGTCCTTCAGGCTGAGGAACTGCTCTTCCACTGCTGCCGGGTCCACGGCGATCGCCCGTTTTTCCGCCTCCTGCATGAGGATCTGGTTGTCCAGGATCAGGTCCAGGGCCAGGATGCGATGAGTGCGCTCCTGAGCTTCGGTGAACGTCATGCCCCGGGCGGCCATCTCCGCCATGTTGATGGAGGCGACTTCGTAGACCTGTTCGGCGCGGATCTCCGAGCCGTTGACCACGGCCACCACCTTGTCCGGCTCCGGCGCCAGGTTCGGCGCAACCTCCGGGGCAACGCCCAGAATCTCCGCTGATGCCTGCCGATCCGCCTCGGGAATCGAATCCTCACCTCCGCCACAGGCGGTGAACAGAGCCACCACCAGAATCACGCCGACGGGAAGGACGGGACTTGCATGGCGTTTCGTGAACATCTTCAACCCCTTTA
>CALZIC010000423.1 GCA_945787285.1 uncultured Desulfuromonadales bacterium | reverse complement strand
CAGTCGGCGACCCCGAACACGGGGATCGGCAGGGTGAACCCGGGCACGGCGATTTTTATCAGCAGGTATTCACCGATTGGCGCGGGGCCTTGCATATCCCCCTGGTAATAGGATTCGAGCCCTTGAACGATCTCCCTGGTCGGGCCTTTGAGGACGCTGAACAGGTCGGCCAGCGACATGACGACACAGACCAGCACCAGTTCGGCAGGGCGCTTGAGCGCTTCGACCATCCAGGTGCCCAGCAGCATGGCGGCGACCAGCAGGTTGGCTGAACCGAAGCAGGCGGCCCAGGCGGGGCCGGGCCCGCTCTGGCCTGAAAAGAAGTAGAGCCCGCAGCCGATACCGAGAGTCACCAACAGAAAGCCGATGCGCAGGGCGCGGGCTCCGCGAAAGGTCGGTTCGAGGTAGATGGCAAAAAATCCCGTTGCCAAAGAGGCGAGCAGGATAAAGAAAATAACCGAGAGCGAAAGGATCGGCGGTGGTGGGGCGCTGTCGAAGGCCAACTCGCCCACTGCCAGAACCGCCAGGCTGAAAAGAGACCAAAGGAGGTAGGCCAGGGGCACAAACCATAGCGGGGCTGTTGTTCTTTTTACTGCTTTTGCCAACATAATAGCTCGTGGTCAGTGGGGATGGTGTTTGGTTACAGGCAGGCTCAGCACGTACGGCTTTCGTTGCATGATAGCAGAAACTGCCAGTAAATTGTCGAACATGCTATGGCCCGGCTTGTAACAACCGGCGCCAGCTGCTTTTCTCGGCCTGTTTGTCGAGTTATAAGGGGTTCCATTTTACCGCCCACTTGAAGGATGGTAAATAAAACCACTCGGGTAATCAATCAGGGAGAGATCAATGAAGCCAAGAGCCATTGTCATCGACGATGATGACGCCTGCAGGGCGCTTGTCACCCAGCTGCTTGAACAAAAATGCTACGAGGTCCTCAGTTTTTCTGACCCTACGGTCTGCCCTGTCTATTCCGATCCGGAGGCCCCCTGTCCCCACGAAGACGCCTGCGGCGATTTCCTTCTCACCGACAACCAGATGCCCAACATGACGGGGCTCGATTTCGTCGAATCCCAGTGCCGCCGGGGATGCAAGGGGATGGTCCGCAACAAGGCTGTCCTTTCTGGGACATGGAGACCCGAGGAACTGGAAAAGGCGGAACAGCTCGGGTGCAAGGTTTTCCGCAAACCCTTCAACATCAAGGCGATTTCCGAATGGCTGGACGAGCAGTTGAAAACGATCCCGCCCGACAGGAAGCTGGTCGTGTTTGACCAAGCCTGAACGGGCCTCAGGCAGAACCCGAAATCCCATACCCACCATCGCAGCCGCTTGAGGGCGCATATTGCCTCAAGCGGTCTTTTTTGTTCTGGTAGCTCTCTTTTATTTCCATAAAGGCGTCCAGGTTTTCCATAAACAGGTCCACCAGTTTGGGGTCGAAATGCCTGCCCCTTTCTTCCCTGATCATGGAGAGGACCTCTTCGTCGTCCATAGCTTTTCGGTAAACCCGGTCTGAGGTGAGGGCGTCGAACACATCGGCAAGGGCCACGATTCGCCCATAGATGTGAATGTTCTCGCCGGCCAGGCCTCGGGGATAACCGCTGCCATCCCATTTTTCATGATGCTGGTGGGCGACGATGGCCGCCGCTTTCAGAATATCCCGTTTGGAGTGGACCAGCATGGCGTAGCCTATTCCGGCGTGGTTCTTCATGATCTCAAACTCCTCCGGGCTCAATCTGCCCGGCTTCAGCAGTATCGAATCGGGGATGCCGAGTTTGCCGATGTCGTGCAGGGGGGAGGCTGCGGTGATCGTCTCGACATCGCGGGCCGAGAGCCCCATGCGGGTGGCCAGAATATAGCAGTATTCAGTGACTCGCCTGGTGTGATCGGCGGTTTCCTGGGACCTCTGCTCTTCGACGACGCCCATGGTAAAGACCGTTTCTTTAAGGGTGTCGCCAATTTCGTTGTTGAGGGCGAGCAGTTCCAGGTTCTTGCTCTTTACCAGGCCCTGGTTGGCCAGCACTTCGGCATTGAACATATTGAACTTGTTGGCAAGTTCATCGAACTCGAAGCTTTCGAAATCGTCCGGGCACATCGGTTCCTGCTGGAAGTAGGCGAGTTTGGCCTTTACCAGCAGTATTTCCAGCGGTTCCTTGATGTGTCGCTGAACGGTTCGGAAGGTATTGACGCACAAGAGCACCACAAAAACGGAGGAAAGCACAACAATGCCCGTGATGACCGCAAGGGCCAGGTTGCGGTAGCTCGAAAGATCGAGGGAGATCTCAACCGCGCCGATGACGGCGCCCTCCTCGACATCGTGGCAGGTCAGGCAGTTCAGGGCCCCCTCGCTGGTGGCGATGTAGGGGATGATGGCCCGGATATTCGGGTCGAGGTTGAATTCATCGACAAGGAATTTGGGCTCTTTGGTGTCAAAGACGGTTCGGGTTACCGCATCGAGGTTTTTTCCAAACTGGGTGGGCAGTACGAACTGGTCGG
>CALZIC010000422.1 GCA_945787285.1 uncultured Desulfuromonadales bacterium | reverse complement strand
GTCGGGTTATCCGGAGTAGCGAAGATCTCGGGCTCGCCCTTGCCCAGAGCTTCACAGGCCTCAGTGGTGAGCGAACGACCGATGATCAGGGGGATACGGCCACCAGCCTGGAACTCGTCGGGCACGGTGTTCGGCTTGATGTCGAAGGTCGAGACGACTTCGCCGGCCTGGTTGGTCACCTCGCCCTTGGCGGTGTTGATGGTGATCACGTCGCCCATGCCGAGCTTGGTGACGTCCATGCGCAACGGCAGGGCGCCGGAGTCCTGGGCGGTGTTGAAGAAGATCGGGGCGATGACGCTGCCGATGATGACACCGCCGCGGCGCTTGTTGGGCACGCAGGGGATATCGTCGCCGATATACCAGAGGACGCTGTTGCAGGCCGACTTGCGGGAGGAGCCGGTGCCGACGACATCGCCGACAAAAGCAACCTGATGGCCTTCTTTGCGCCACTTGGCGATTTCGTTGATGCCGCCGGGGAAGCGGGTCTTGCCCATGGCGAGGCCATGCAGCGGGATGTCGGGGCGGCTCCAGGCGTCGCCGGCCGGGGAGAAGTCGTCGGTGTTGATCTCGCCTTCGACCTTGAAGACCTTGACGGTAATCGTCTCGGGTACGCCGGCCTTGCTGGTAAACCACTCGGCGGCGGCCCAGCTCTCGACGACCTTCTTGGCCGCGGCGTTGCTCCCTGCGAGCTCGATCACCTGAGCTGCAGCGTCGTAGACGTAGGTCAGGCCGGAGAGGGCGCAGGCGGCCTCGTCGGCGAGCTCGGCGTCCTTGAGTGCGTCGATCAGGGGCTGAACGTTGTATCCGCCGATCATGGTGCCGAGGATCTTGACGGCGTCGATTTTGTTGATCAGTGGGGAGCTGGCCTTGCCGGCCAGGATCTCGCCGAGGAAGCCGGCCTTGACTTCGGCTGCGGGGTCAACCCCGGGGGAGACGCGCTCCTTGAGAAGGTTCAACAGGAACTCTTCCTTGCCTGCGGGGGGAGCCTGCAGCAATTTGCACAGCTCGGCGGTCTGCTCGGGGTTAAGAGGCAGCGCGGGGATGCCCTGGGCGTTGCGCTCCTCCTGATGCTTCAGATAAGCTTCGATCATTTCTCTCCTCCATTAAAATTTGTGCCCCGGAAGAATCCTCCTGCGGGCCCACGGGAATAGGTTTGAAGATCTATTTTTCACTGTCACCTCCCCGAACAACTCCCTGAAAAAGTTGCGGAAGGAGGGACTTCTCGGACAAAAACATTGCATACTGTATACGATCCATGGGGAGCTTGTCAATGACGAAGTCGGTCCGATTCCGGGGTGTTTTTATTGGACACCGCATGATGGGCCGGACAGAGGCAAAGACAGGCCATCGCCGCATATTTGGACATCAAAAAACAAAGGCCGGAGCGACCATCGAATCGAAGGTCCGTCCGGCGCCACAAACGGTGAAAAGCTCTCAGCTATCAGAATTCAGTACTTAGAATCCAGGCAAAAAATACATCACCCCCGGCCGTCCCCCCGGTACTCAAGCCCGACCACAGTGACATCGTCCCCCGGAGCACGATCGCCACCGAACTGATGCAGGACCGTCATCAGCCTGTCGACCACCTCGTCGATCGGTTCGGTTCTGTTGTCACAGAGAAAGCTCACCAGTCGCTCGACCCCGAACATTTCACCGGCGGCTGAAAAGAATTCGGAAATGCCATCGGAATAAAGATAGAGCCGGTCGCCCTGTTTCAGGGTGACTGCAGCCTGCTCGTAGGGAACCAGCCCCCCCATACCGATCAGGGTACCCCCCGTTTCAAGAAATTCCACATGGCCGTCTTTGCGAACCAGAATCGGCGGCGGATGCCCCCCGTTGCAGTAGGTCACTCGACCGGTGGCCGGCTCGAGCAGTAGGTAGACCATGGTGAAAAACTTCTCAAAACGCTCGAAGGGATACTCGAGGTCGAGCTCCCGCAGCACCTCGGCGGGACCAGGAAGGTGGTAATAGGGCGGATAACTCAGCTTTTGCTTGGTCAGGTGCCCGGTATGGTCGGAAAGACTCTGGAAAACCGAGACGGTGACCATGGCCGAAGAGATACCATGGCCGCTCACATCGAGCAGGTAGGCCAGGACAGTTTTTTCAGAGAGGGACCTGAGTTCGAAAAGGTCGCCACCGACCGACTCACAGGGGAGGAACTGCCAGGCAAAATGAAAGGCATCGGTACGGGGGAGTACCTTGGGAAGTAGGCTATTTTGAATGTGCGCCGCGGAACGAAGTCCTTCTTCGATTTCAAGCTGCTTGGCGGCCAGCTTTTGGCGAGCCAGATTTCGCTCCTCAATCAGACGCTTAACCTCAAGGGCAAGCTCGGCGTGCTCCATTACATGAAAGGTGTTGGAAATATCGTAAATGGTCGCCGATGCCCAGGGGGCATGAAAACGCATCTGCTCGGGGTCCATCCCCCGGGCCGAAAAGCGCAGGCAGGGGATCTCGAGCATCTGCACATCGGAGTTAAAGGCGTTGAGCTGCTCGGAC
>CALZIC010000421.1 GCA_945787285.1 uncultured Desulfuromonadales bacterium | reverse complement strand
AGGATTTCGGCCCCGCCGCCAGGCATCGAATCGAGCCCGGCAGTCTTCAGCTCCTCGATCACTGCCTCCACCGACTGACCGCTCAAAGTGGCGAAATAGTCGATCTCGACGGCGGTGAAAGCCTTGATGTGAATTCGGGGGTTGTCGGCCTTGATGGCAGCGAGCATCTCCAGGTAGAAATCGAAGGGGAGATCTGGGTGCAGTCCGCCGACCATGTGAATCTCGGTGGCCCCGGCCTCGCCCGCCTCGGCCACCTTGCCCAGAATATCGTTGAGGGCCAGGGTGTAGCACCCCTCGTCTTCTACCCCCTTGGAAAAGGCGCAGAAGGTGCAGCGATTGACGCAGAGGTTGGTGTAGTTGATGTGCCGGTTGACGTTGAAGTAGACCTTGTCGCCGTTCTTCCGGCGATTGGCCAGAGCCGCCAACTCGCCGATGGCGAGCAGGTCGTTGGACTCAAAGAGCGCCAGGGCTTCGGCATCGGATATGCGGGCGCCGTTTTCGACCTTGATGCGGAGGTTATCAAACAGTTTCATCATAGCTTTTTCCGGTTTGCGGGCAGGGAATAAACCACCCGCTCACTTCGTTCGCTAGAGACACAGAGGCACAGAGAAAACCCATGAACCTTTTTCACTCTGTGACTCTGTGACTCTGTGGTTAATTAAAAGGCTATTCTTCTCCACCCCAGCGCTGAAACAGATTGTGCTCCACGCCGAGAGCATCGAGCAGCTTGCCAACCACGAAATCGACCAGGTCGTCCATCGATTCGGGGCGGTGATAAAAGGCCGGCATGGCCGGGACGATATGGGCGCCGGCCTTTGAGAGCCGCAGCAGGTTTTCCAGGTGGATCTGGTTGAAGGGGGTTTCACGCGGGACCAGCACCAGATCGCGGCGTTCCTTGAGGACCACATCGGCCACCCGCTCGATCAGGTTTTCGCTCAACCCGGCGGCAACGCGCCCGGCGGTCCCCATCGAACAGGGGGCGATCACCATGGCATCAGGGGCCGAAGAGCCGCTGGCCACCGGGGCGAAAAAGTCATCGATCCCGTAATGCTCGAGTTTTTCGCTGCCGCCGAAATGGCTCCGCATCTGCTCCAGGCGCTCTATTGCCGAGCCGGTCCACTCGATCCCTGTTTCGTAGGCCAGCACCTGAAATCCCGCGTTGGACATCAGCAGGCTCACCCGGTGACCGGAACTGAGAAGCTCCTCGACCAGGCGCAGTCCATAGATCGACCCGGAGGCTCCGGTTATGGCAACGACAATTTTTTTCATTGCTGAATACTTTTAACCACCCGTTCGCTTCGCTCTCTCGAGACACAGAGCCACTGAGAGAATCCTCAAAGACCAGCTTTTGCCTTATCTCTGTGCCTCTGTGTCTCTGTGGTTCCGATTGCAGCTAAACCAAGGCATCGAGAAGGGTAAAACCGAAAATGGTCACGCTGATATAGCCGTTCATGTTGAAGAAGGCGGCATCGAGCTTGGACAGGTCATCGGGCTTGACCAGCAGATGCTCGTAGACGAGCAGCCCGGCCACGACCAGCACTCCCAGAAAATAGACGATGCCGAGTCCGGTTCCGATCAGCAGCAGCAACAGAAGCAGCACCATCACCACGTGGAAGATGCGCACCAGCTGGATCGACCGATCGACTCCGAGCCGCGACGGTATGGAGTGCAGCCCCTGCTGGCGGTCGAAATCGAGATCCTGCAGGGCGTAGAAGATATCGAAACCCGCCACCCAGAAAAGGACTGCCAGGCCGAGCACCACGATCTGCCAGCTGATGTCTCCCCTCAGGGCAACCCAGGCCCCGATGGGGGCCGCCGCCAGGCAGATGCCGAGCACCACGTGGGCCATGCTGGTAAATCGCTTGCAATAGGCATACAGGACAAAGAAACCGATCGCTACCGGAGCGAGGTAGAAGCAGAGGGGGTTGAGCATCCATGCGGCCAGCAGCATCACCACCAGCGAGCCGACGGTGAAAAACCAGGCTTCGCGCGGGGACACCTTGCCGGCGGGTATATGGCGATCTGCGGTACGGGGGTTCTCGGCATCGATGCGTGCGTCGATAACGCGATTAAGTCCCATCGCACCGCTGCGGGCACCGACCATGGCCAGGCATATCCAGAAAATCTGGCCGAAGCCCGGCAGTGCCCCGTTGGCAAGCGAAGCCAGCACCACCCCCATCAGGGCAAAGGGAAAGGCAAAAATGGTGTGGGAGAATTTGGAGTCCTTTTGGTTGCTGTCAAGGCGTTGCCGACGCAGGCCTAGCCTTGCGTTAAGTCAAGGAGGCACAACGCAGACAGCGGCCAAAAGGGCCGGAATTTTAGGTCACGATTAACCGCACAGTGCACAAGGCAGGAAGGCGAAACTCACCTGCTCCGCCGGGCGCGGTCGGCCAGCGCCTGTGAGGCGGTAAAATGTCGAACCTTCAGCTTTGCCGGTGAGAGTCCGGTGGAGATAGGGAGGAGTGAGGAAGAGCTGGTCTACGACGTCGCTCAGGGCCGGAATAAAGGGAGCCCCCCACCCCGCGCAGCCGATCGTATCCGACCTGAACCCAGCCGCTGAAGCGCTTGAATTTTTTAACCCGCTTGAGAGCCAGAAGGTGATTGAGCTGCTCCGGAGTAACCGTGTCCTGGCGCCAGTCGCTGTACATGACCCGTATCAGCATGGCCGCACCTCCATCTAAAATGGTCTGAAAGATACCATTTTAGAAGGATATACCAACCTCAAGGCCTGTGCAACTCTCCGCTGGAGAGAATGTCTACCGGCGATCTTTCTATACAACTGTCGGTTTCAGGCATAAAAAAAGCTCCCGGCGAACAGTCGCCGGGAGCTTTTTCGATGTTACCTGCAATTCAGCTGCGGGTGTTACTTGTCTTTGCCGCAGTCAGCCTGCATTTCGGCCAGCTTCTTGTACAGGTCGTAGCGGGTTGCCACATCCTTGGCAGATGCCTCCATCAATGCTTCAGCATTCTCTGGATTGGCCTTCTTCAGAACCCGGAAACGGTTCTGGTTGTTAGCAAACTGCTCGAAGCTGATGCTCGGCTCCTTGCTGTCCATCTGCAGCGGGTTCTTGCCTTCCGCGGCCAGACGGGGGTCGTAGCGGAACAGCGGCCAGTGCCCGCACTCTACCGCCTCTTTACAGTTATCAACGGCAGTAGTCATGTTGATACCGTGAGCAATACAGTGGCTGTAAGCGATAATCAGCGACGGACCATCGTAGGCATCCGCTTCGATCATAGCCTTGACGACCTGAGCCGGGTTGGCGAGGGAAACACGAGCCACGTAGATGTTGCCATAGGTCATGGCGATCATCGACAGGTCTTTCTTCGGCATCGCCTTGCCGCCGGCGGCAAACTGGGCCACGGCGCCGATCGGGGTCGACTTGGACGCCTGACCGCCGGTGTTGGAGTAGACCTCGGTGTCGAGGACCAGGACGTTGACGTTCTCGCCGGAAGCGAGGACGTGGTCGAGGCCACCGTAACCGATGTCGTATGCCCAACCGTCACCACCGTGGATCCAGACCGACTTGACCACCAGGTAGTCGGCGTCGACCAGCAGCGGCTTGGCGGTTTCATGGGTACAGGCAGCGAGGATCTTCTTCAGCTCGGCAACACGGCCGCGCTGAGTTTCGATCTCGCCCTGAGAATCCTGGGCCGAAGCCAGAATCTCGTTCTTCAGACCCGCTTTACCTTCACACGCCTTGCAACCGCAATCGAGATTGCTGGTCAGCAGCTCTTTGGCATAACCGGCGGTCTTGTCAACGGCGAGGCGCATACCGAAACCGAACTCGGCGTTATCTTCGAACAGCGAGTTACTCCAGGTCGGGCCACGACCATCCTTACGGGTCGACCAGGGTGTGGTCGGCAGGTTGCCGCCACAGATTGACATGCAGCCGGTGGCGTTGGCGACCATCATGCGGTCACCGAACAGCTGCGAACAGACCTTGACGAACGGGGTCTCACCGCAACCAACACAGGCACCGGAGAATTCAAACATCGGCGGCAGGAACTGGCTGCCTTTGACGGTGGCGCGGTTAAACAGGCTTTCGTCCGGATCGGGCAGGCCGAGGAA
>CALZIC010000420.1:1046-3554 GCA_945787285.1 uncultured Desulfuromonadales bacterium | reverse complement strand
ATCGGTGCCGGATACCACGATGAGCATTCCAGTGACGGAATTGCCAGCGCCACCGGCATCCGTAGACTTGTCGATGAAGGCAAGGCGGTGCAGAGCCTGATGCCCGATGCCGCCCACCATCCGTTTGAGATGGCGCTGCACCAGGGGCGATCCCTCGATACCCCGGCGCTGTACCGTCTGCTGCTGGCGCGGATCTTTCGAGGGGCTGATTCATTGCGCGGCCTCTACCAGATTGACAACGGCATCGAAAACCGCCTGGCCGAGGCGGCTGGCACCTGCGCCGATTACCGCGAACTGGTCGATGCGATCAAGTCCCGTCACTTTACCCGCACCCGCATCCAGCGCATCCTCTGCTATCTCCTCAACGAAGTGCGTCGTGACCATATGGACGCCTGCCTCGATAGCGGACCGCTCTACCTTCATCTGCTCGGCAGCAGTGAAAAAGGGCGGGCTTTTCTCTCCACCATCCGCAAGCGTCTCTCCCTGCCCCTGATCGGCAATTTTTCACGCATCTATCCCACCCTCAAGCGTTTCTACGGCGCCGAAAGCGACCGCTATCGGCTGGCCGAATCGATGGTCGAGCTGGAATTGCGCAGCACCCGCAACTACACCCTGCTGATGGGGGCCTGGACGGGCGCAAACCGCAACCTGGACTTCTTCGTCGATCCGCTGCGCTTTTAGCCCGGGCTCCTCTTCCCCCGCAAGCCTCTGAAGCCGTTTCTCCGGCTGCATCGAATGCAGGGTACGTTTCCTGCAACCTTTGGCACCATCACCGGGCAGGTCATCAGAATGACACTGCTCCAATGGAAACTGTTGCCGTAAAAGGAGATGTAATCGATGGTCATTCGACGCCTGGGGCTGCTTCTCTCGCATGCTTCGGTTTTGCCTTGTGCCTGTTGTGCGGGTGTTCAAGCCTTGGCAACCCATCGAGGCTGGCCGACGGTTAGCTGGTCTCCGAGGTGCCCGACTCGGAAAAGACCCGCTACGAATGCGGATACGATCTCGAGCTGGACGCACTGATCGAGGGGGATGTCGCCTGGCTCTTTTTGCCGGAGCAGACCGTTGCCCTGCCGCGTGTGCCGACTCTTTCCGGTACCCGCTACCACCGGGGTGCGGTTTCTTTCTGGGTGGATAAAGACAAGGTCATTCTTGAGCAGGGCCAGGAGTCGTGGCGGAGCTGTTTTGCCGTTGGAATGGCAGACAGGTAGGCCGCTCAGAGCAGGAGGTGTACTGTGGAGAGAACAGAAAAGTATGCAAAACTTCTGGGAGTCGCGCCCGACAGCGATTTGCCGGAAATCAAGCAGAAATATCAGCAGTGGCGAACCCGCTTCGAGTCGCAGGTCGCCTCGGGAAATCCCCAGGCCGCGCAAAAGGGGCAGAAGAACCTGGTGCTGCTCGACGAAGCGTATCAGGCGCTCGCCTCTCAGGCCGTTGCCGCTGCCCGTCAACAGCAACAAGCTGAGGCTGCGGAGGACGCTGGCGCACAGGCCGATCTGCCCATGTCGATCGAACTCGACAGTTGCCGGGTCGGGTTCAACATGAACAACATGGAAGGCTTCACCTTTGTCAACAGTCATCATGTCCGAAAATTCAAGGTCAGCTGGCCGGGCGGCAAGATGACCTTTTTCAACAACAAGCTGAAAATCGGCGCCCTGGTCTTCTCAACGGAAATCGAGTATCGCCAGGTAGAGGAAATCAAGCGCTTCTGGTTCATGCCGATGACCTTTCAGATCAAGCACCGGGCTCCATCGGTGCTGCCGGTCATCATCGTTTTCGGGCCGGGGCTTGGGGGTTTGATCAAGCGCCTCAATGACGAGCACCGGCTCGGTCTGAATCTCTCCTACTGAAATGTTCCAGCGCAGAAATTCACAGATTGTGTCCTTGTCCACAAATTGTGTGGATAAGCCTAGGGACTGCTTCTGGTCAACTGGCCTAAGGCCATGAATGTTCATTAGAATTCGCCCCCTGCATATTATGGATGCAGGGGGCTTTTACATGTGGCTTTAGTAAGTTAGAGCGCTTTTAATCACGTGGGCGCAGGGCCGGCAGAGGGTGAAGCTGCTCCGTTTTCGGCCCGGTTGTGATCGGTATATAGTGTGAAAAAACAACGTCTTCCGACGCATTAAAGGGCCTGCCATCAATATCTGAGGGTGCTGATTGGTGAGGATGGGGAGTTACAGATTTCATGAAACTGGGGCTGTTAATATCGCAATAATTCACAGATGGTGTGCTTGTCCACACTTTCTGTGGATAAGCCTTGGGAATGGTTCTGGTCAACTCTGCCAAGAGTGCGATTCTGCGAATGAATTCGCCCCATGCATATTATGGATGCAGCCGGGAGAGGGTAGTGTTTTTAGGTGATTAGAGCCGTTTTAATCATTTTGGAGATGAAAAAGGGGCGTCCTCGTCAGGACGCCCCTTTTTCATCGATGGTGGCAGATTTCAGCTGGATTTTGCTTGCCGCTTCGGGCCCTATTAAGGGGCCTCATTCCAGAATCAGGTTGGGCA
>CALZIC010000420.1:0-962 GCA_945787285.1 uncultured Desulfuromonadales bacterium | reverse complement strand
ACGAGGATGAGGATGCCTGTTTCGTCGCGGGTGTGGTGCAGGCCCTGCTCGACGAAAGAGACCAGCGCCTTCTCCTCGACCTCGGCGGCGATCTCGTCGGGATGGATCAGCCGGCGCTTCAACTCCGGCAGCGAGCGGATCAGCAGCTTGAATGGGAGGTAGAGAATCAGAAAGAGCGGCAAAAAGACCCACACCGACGAGTCGCCGAACGCCCAGCTGGCGGTGACCGCGGTGGCGAGAGAGAAGAAGCCCGCCCCGATGATCTCGGCCCGGGGGTAGTCGTACGACTCGTCGACGATCATCGGTACGATCTCGCCGCTGGTGGTGCTCTCGGCCTGTTTGACCGCTGCTTCGATGCGCTGTGTTTCCTCTTCGGTGAAGAAGGTTTTTGCTTCTAGTTTGGGCATATGAAAACCTTTTGGGGTAAACAGAAAATCTTTAAAAGCGTCTCTCACCCGTTCGCTGCACTCACTCGAGCACGCAGAGATCGCAGAGGAAACCTTTAACATCTTATTTTGATTTTCTCTGTGTCCTCTGTGTGCTCGAGCGACTGAAAGGAGCGGGCGAGAGGCCGATTTTGCCTTTGAAGTCTCTAGGCTTTGCAGCTCAAACGAAATTTACCAGCCACCGGAAGACCCTCCGCCACCGAATCCGCCGCCGCCAAAGCCTCCGAATCCGCCACCGCCGCCTCCGCCCCCTCCGAAGGGGGGACCGCCGATCCAGAAGCCGCCGCGGCGGTGATGGCCGCGCCGGGTTCGTGAGCCGCCGCCCAGGAGCATCATCCCGGGGCCGAGAAAAAAGAGCAGAGCCAGCATTCCCCAGGGGTTGCGTTTCTTTTTGCTGCCGGTGCGCCCGGTTCCCTGGTATTCACCGCGTACCGCTTCGGCCATGGAGGTGATGCCGGCGACGATGCCGCCTTCGAAATCCCCCTTTTTGAAGCGGGGGGTGATTTCGTTGTCGAT
>CALZIC010000419.1 GCA_945787285.1 uncultured Desulfuromonadales bacterium | reverse complement strand
CTTCTGGTTTCGGTGGCCGATGTCGGCAAGGGGATTGCTCCCGAAGACCTTCCCCATATTTTTGAGCGTTTTTACCGGGTCAAGGGGAGCCGTCGCGCCGACAAGGTCGGCCTTGGCCTCTATATCACCCAGATGCTGGTTGAAGCCCACGGCGGAAGCATTTGGGTCGAAAGCGAACCGGACGTGGGGAGCACCTTCTTTTTTACCCTGCCGCTGGCCTGAATCGGGGAAGGGCCGCAGTGGTCGTGAACAGGCGGCCGGCCAAATGCGATCAATACCCCATGGCCGTATCGTCCCCGCGGGTTGTATCGGCGGCTCCTTCAAGGCGGCCGTCGGAAAGAACGCGTATGGCGTTCACCTTGCCCCACCGTGACCTCGGCTCGAGGCGATGACCCATGGCGGTCAGCTCTTGTTGCACCTCTTGGGGAGTCCCCCCCTCTTCGAAGGATATTTTATCCGGCAGCCACTGGTGGTGCACCCTGCCGGCCCGGACTGCTTCCTGCCCTGTCATCCCATGCTCGATCACATTCAGAAGAACCTGGAAAACCGAGGTGATAATCGTCGATCCCCCCGGGGTTCCGAGCACCATGAACAGCCTGCCCTCTTTTTCGACGATGGTCGGGGTCATGGAGCTGAGCATCCTTTTCCCCGGCTCTATGGCGTTGGCCTCTGAGCCGATCAGGCCGAACTGGTTGGCCGCCCCCTGTTTGATGCTGAAATCGTCCATTTCGTTGTTGAGCAAAAATCCGCCGCCGGCGACCACAACCTTGGAACCGAAGCTGCTGTTGAGGGTGGTAGTTACCGAGACGGCGTTGCCGCGCCGGTCGACAATGGAAAAATGGGTGGTCTCGGTGCTCTCGAGGTCACGGGGTTTGCCGGGGCTGACCGCGGCGGAATCGGTTTTACGCTCCAGGTCGATGTCCGACATCCTGTTGGCGATGTAGCGGTTATCGAGCAGGGTCGTGACCGGCACCGGGTAAAAGTCGGCATCGCCCAGCCAGGTACTCCGGTCGGCGTAGACCCGGCGTTCGAGTTCGGTCATGAGATGGATGGTGCGGGCCCGGGCAAACCCCCAATTATTGACCGGGTAGGGCTCGATCCCCTTCAGCAGCTGCACCAGAGCGATGCCGCCGCTCGAAGGCGGCGGCATCGATATGATGCGATACCCCTTGTAGATGCCGGTCACCGGATGGCGCCACACCGGGGAGTAGTCGATCAGGTCCTGGCGGGTGAGGATGCCGCCGCCGCGCTCCATTTCCCGGATGATCAGAGCCGCTGTCTCCCCTGCGTAAAAACCCTCTCGGCTGTGGTCGCGAATCCGCTCCAGGGTGGCGGCAAAATCTGGGTGGGATAATTTCTCTCCAGTCCGCCAGGTGCCGTTCGGTTTAACAAGGTAAGGATGTGCAGAATTTACCTGCAGAAACTTCTCCCGGTGCCGATTGAGCTTTTTCGCCTCGCGTTCGGTCAAAACCACTCCTGCTCGGGCCAGGTCGATGGCGGGTTGAACCAGCTCCGAAAAAGGGAGGGACCCCAACCTCTCGTGCAGGCTCACCATGCCATCCACAGAGCCGGGCACCCCGGCGGCAAGGTGCCCATCAAGGCTACGCCGCGGGATGATCTCTCCGTTTTCACTCAGGTACATGTCACGGCTGGCCGCATAGGGAGCCTTTTCCCGAAAATCGAGACAGCCGATCTCACCGTTGCTTATACGATAGACGGCGAAACCGCCCCCGCCGATATTACCCGCCCCCGGATAGGCCACGGCCAAAGCGAAATGCACGGCAACTGCTGCATCAAAGGCATTGCCTCCCTTTTCCAGGATGGAAACCCCGATCCGGGTCGCTTCCGGGTGACCCGCGACCACCATGCCCTTAGCCGCGATGACCCCTTGGGGGCGCTCGATTTCTAACACCCCAGGCGTGCAGGAAAGGGTCAGGGCGAGCAAAAGCACGACCTGGAGGGCTCGGAGAAGCGGGGTGGCCCAGCGCCTTTTAGGAGTAGGGATCCTGTTCATTTGGGTCTTTCGTGGACAATAAAGTGTCCGGCTGAGGAGAAAAATGTGATCAGACAGCGAACCGGGGTGATCGTCCCGATCCGTGAGGGAGGTTACTCTTCAAGCCTCTCACCGGTTGACACCATCGATCCGATCATTTCCCGCACCTTTTTCTCACTCGCCCTTTCCATCGCCCTGCCGGTAATGCTGCTTTTGGTCGCCCTGCGGCGGTCCTCCCACGGGTAGATGGAGCACTCGATGGGCACCCCGTCCTCCTCCAGGTAGATATGGGTGTAGTCGATGAATTCACTCCCCTTGCGGACGCAGACGGTGTCCGTTTCAAAAGGAATGTTCTGCCCGGCAAGGTAACGTTCCACCTCCTCGGGATCGTCGGCGAAGAGGTGCAGGTCGATGTCGCTGTGATCAGTGACGCTGCCGGAAAGGACCGAGCCAACCAGGTAGGGGCTGAATTGGGAAAAAAGTTCCATGTATTTCAGGGCGATAAGCCTCATTCTCA
>CALZIC010000418.1 GCA_945787285.1 uncultured Desulfuromonadales bacterium | reverse complement strand
GAATGCAGAAGCCAAGGAGAGGCAATAAAGAGGGACATTCAATTAATCCTCATCATCCCAAAGAATCCAATACCAAATCCCCTTTTGGTAGCTCTCGCGGTAAAGCCGACCCCAAAATGATCCTGCCTGATCAGGTCTCGAACATAGTCAGAGGCGTTGGCATAACGCCCTGATTGAACGCATTCTTCAACCCATCTTTTCATCTGATCGGGCAAAGATATATCAAGTATCAATGGGGGACGTTGTTGCATTATTGCTTTATCCGATTTGTTCTGATATTCTCCCCCCATGCCAAGACAACCCCGACTCGATATTCCGGGCCTGCTGCAACATGTCATCGTTCGCGGCATTGAGCGGTCCGCCATTTTTCTTGACGATGAAGATCGAAGCCGTTTTGTTGATCGGCTCGGCAGCCTGCTCGTCGAGACCGATACCGATTGCTACGCCTGGGCCTTGCTCGACAACCATTTTCACCTCTTACTGCGTTGCAGGCGTCTGGAACTCTCCCGCTTTATGCGCCGCCTGCTGACCGGCTATGCCGTCACATTCAACCTTCGGCACAAGCGATCCGGGCATCTCTTCCAGAACCGGTACAAGTCCATCGTCTGCGAAGAAGAGCCGTATCTGCTCGAACTGATCCGCTACATCCATCTCAACCCGTTACGGGCAGGCCTTGTGTCGGATTTGGACGCTTTGGAACGCTACCCCTGGTGCGGTCATGCGGTACTGCTCGGGTACCGCCCTTTTGACGGGCAGCCGGTCGACGAGGTTCTGTTACGGTTTGGCAAGCGCTTGAGCGTCGCTCAAAAATACTACAGAGAGTTTGTTGCAGACGGCATCGCCATGGGGAAACGCCCTGAACTGGTTGGGGGCGGATTGCGACGAAGCCGGGCATTATCGGGCGAAGATCCCGAAAAGGGGTCGCATGACGACCGCGTTTTGGGAAGCGGCTATTTTGTCGAATCCCTCAGCCAAGAAGAGGGTCTGTGTCAGCAGTTGCCGCCCGGAATGAGCCTCGGTGCTCTTCAAGGCAAAATTGCAGCCCTTTTCAACCTGCCCACCGGGCATCTTCAGATGCGGGGTCGCCAGAATGAATATTCCGAAGCTCGTGCCTTGTTCTGTTTTCTTGCCGTTCAAAAGTTGGGATACTCGGGCGCGGCGGTAGCTGCTAAACTCAGCATAGGGCCATCTTCTGTCAGTCGTGCCATCCGACGTGGTGAGGCATTGATGGCCTGTAGGGCAACTCTCGGGGAATGGTGGGAGGAGCAGCTAAAGCAATAATGCAACAACGTCCCCTGCTTATATGCACATCAATATGCTGCACATCTTTTTCGCGCTCAACTGCGGTTTCTAGGATAATTTCGTTCTCAGAGTTTTCTGTGGCTCTAGAGAACGTGGTTGTTGCACAGAGAAGCCTCTCGACCTCAATAGGTCGAACCTGTAATGAGCTCATGCAACCCTCGAAGAATAAAACGGGCTGTCCCGCTTTTATGACGGGCCTCATTCCAATCCGCACTCTGATTTGATCTCAGCGATTTTCTTATCAATCATCCTGTTGTATTCGCCACTGGCCACCTTGGCCTGGTCACCTTCAGTGCCGCTGGCAACGTTAACCACCAGGCTTAATGGGATAATGGCCTTGACGCCCGCGGCCGCCTGACTGCCGGCATGGGCCTTCTCTGCGTTCAGAGAACGAATATCCGCCTCGGCGTTACCACAACTGATGGGCCGGGCAAGATCCTCTTTTGCTTGCTTGGAGATTGGTGATGAACAGCCGGCCAACACGAGAACTAATCCAAATATTATTGCAGATAATTTCATTGTTTTTCTCCTTTTTCGTAAAGGGTTTCTTTGATTCTCGTCTTTTAATCTGCAAAGGTTCTTCATGGAGCGTAAAAAGGCGCAATTACTGTGGTCGGACATGCGCACCCTCGCCATTCCCTTCAATGTACACCTTCTGGCCCTTCGACAAACCAGGGGCCACCGGCTGTGTTACCGAGACCAACACACCGCTTTGAACACGCACAATGATTTGCTGCCCTGGAACCGGCTGGTCATGCTTCTTCTGGACTTCGTTCCCAGCCAGGGCGCCGCCCACTGCCCCCACAACCATAGCCACATCGCGGCCGGTCCCCCCACCGAATAGGCTACCCAGGCCGAGGCCTGCGACCCCACCAACCACTGCGCCGACACCGCGGCAATGATAAAGTCAAGGCATCATCACTATCCTCAGCTTGCCAGGCATAGATGATGACTGGAGATGAGGCGATCTGCCAGCCACCACCCAGACCGTATGCATAAAAGTATTGCGCCGTGGTGGTGCTGAACGCCTCATCATTGCTGCCACCGCGCTGCCAACCCAGAGCGCGGTGGAGGCACCCAGGACGTTTAGCGGGAAGAATTTCAATGCCGGCTCGGCCGGTGCCGAGGCAGGATGATCACCAGCCGATAATCTTGTACCCAGATGCCAGACCCATAGGTTTTTATATATGATTTAAAATCACTAGGAA
>CALZIC010000417.1 GCA_945787285.1 uncultured Desulfuromonadales bacterium | reverse complement strand
CAGACCCGACAAGGCCACGCCTCTTTAGACCGGAAACAAAACCTACAGTCTTATCGAGAACTTGTTCCCCTGCTGCCCCTATTTGTCCCGTTGTGGGTGCGCCAGGAAGACCATACATGGCCCCTAACTGCTGGATGGCCTGCTCCCTGTAGGCCTGCGGTAGACGTTCCGACTCTTTGAGGTATTCCAGTTGTGCCGTCTGGCCTTCGGCTTGAGTCTCTGCGGCCTTCTCGCTGGCCTTGGCCGCCTTGCTTCCAGCCCTATCGGCTACGACACCCCCGACAATTGCTGTTCCGATAACAGCCGTTGCTATTCCTGACATGGGGCCTCCACTTCTTGAAAGGATATGTTAATATCTTCGAATTCTTCGGTGAAAAGTTCTTTTTCTACGGCATCGACGGTGGTGCAATCGGTTGGGTGGTAGGTTGCCCACACAACGTCTGTTAATGCATATCCGGCCTTTTTGCGTCCCGCCCTGGACGTTCTGAAGCAAGGCCCCTTGATATGCTCGAAACCGCCCTCGGTGGCCACCACCATTTCCCCGGAGAGAACAACGTCCATGTGGTCGTCACGGTGAATGCGGCCAGTCGCCATGGTACCAGCCTTAAATGTGATTTCCCGCCTGTAGAGTCCGTCTATAAACTCATGGTTCGGCTCGATGTGCTCCTGGGGAAGACTCGCCAGAACCCTCTCGAAAGCTAACACCCGCTCTCGGACCGTCAAATTATTGGCGTGGTCTGAATTAAAAAGCAGGTCATAGACTGCAGCGTCGGTGCCAGACAGGTGTAATCGATCCGTATTTGATAGAGCAATTTCTCCGTTGGGTGCTAGCATGTCCTTAGCCCCTGGCTGATTGATCTGCAGGGCCAGTGCTTGCCGGTAGTCCACGGCAATCTCATCCCCTGCGGCAATGTCATCAAGAGCTACAAGGATAATGTCATTTTCCACAAAAGAAAAAACCGCGTTGGCGCAAGGGGCATGGTTGGTGTAGCGCCCTGCCAGGGTTCGGCTTATCCCCTTCCTGGCGATGCAGATGAAGGAGCCACGCGGGAAGTCTGTCCGGGCAAAAAGACCCCTTCCGTGAATCTCTGAATCCCCCACTTCAACGCCTGGAAGAGTGCTGTCGATCAGGTCTGAATGGTCTTCCGTTTGCCGCTGCGCCTCTTGATGGCTTATGCCAAAATCGGCCAATGCGCTGTAGTAATCAGATCGGATAACAGCTAATGCGGTTTCTTTTTTCATGTCATCACACATTGGATTTATGCCCCTGTGCGTTCATTTTGAAGGAATCCAGTCCGGTTAGATCGTCCT
This sequence comes from uncultured Desulfuromonadales bacterium, assembly GCA_945787285.1. Lineage (GTDB taxonomy): Bacteria > Desulfobacterota > Desulfuromonadia > Desulfuromonadales > Trichloromonadaceae > CALZIC01. The sequence continues at coordinate 1,203 of CALZIC010000417.1, read as the reverse complement.
GAACCAGCACCTCGAGATAATCGCCATTGTCGCCGTTGAGTTCCGGGGTAAAGTCCAACTTCTTGAATGTAAACCGGCCCGACACACCAAAGAGGCTCGGTCCTGCCTTGTCGGAATAGTTTACATCGAGCATGTCCAACTTCATGTCTCCGTTGGTCTTCCAATTTGTGATGGTTTGGAATCCCGATGACAGGTTTTGACGAACAACCAAGCCGTTGGTTAAGGCGGTGATGCCGCCGAACTTATCATCGGACGCCGCAGCGCCGTCAGTCGAAGCCAGAAGGATACGGAGGATATGCCATATTTCCCCGGCTGGGGGAGTAATGCGATAACTGATCGGGGCCGCCAGGGTGCCCACTGTCGATGCCATATTTTCCAAAACACGCTCCACGGTCGCGGAGGTCGTATAAGCGTTATCCAGTGGCCTGTCTAGGGTCAGGGTTCCGGGTGCTCCCGCTGCGATGGCGGTGATAAAGGCCCCGTTGGGCTCCTCAAGGGTCCCATCCTGAATCAACAGGTGATCTCCGACGCTAAAGCCTGTGGTATCGGCAACGACAAGGGCGGTTGCTCCTGCTATCGATGCGGTGTTGACCGTCGTTGATGCCGTATCGGGGTTGATAAAGTATCGATTGATGGCCGTAAAATGAACGTCTGCCTGGTGGACGTTAAGGGCACCCTTGAAGCTGCTGATATCCTCAACGGCTCCGGTCTCGGAAGACACCGCAGAGATTCGGGCGTTGACATTGTTGACTTTCCAGATGACGATATTTGAAAGGGTGATGGTGTCTGCGGTGTGAAACTCAATGATAACCCCGTTGGCCTTTGAGGGGGCAAAATCGAAAACCTTGGATGTGTGTTTGGTTGAGTCGGCTGAATCATCAACAACTTCCCGGATAAATTCATCTGACCCGAAAAGTTGCAACTTGATATTTGAAAAACTCTTGCCGGTCTCGTTACAGCCGAAGCCGATGCTGTAAAGCTGAACCGAGTGCTTGAACCATATTTTTATGGTCTTGGGGTTGTCGGTTGTGGTGTTCTCGCTGACGGTGAACAGGTCATCGAAGAAATCGGTGCTCACCCCTGAGAAACCGCCAATATCCGAGTTGACTGTATCAACGTCGGTCTTGTAGATCGAATCTATATCGACCGGCATCGGGTGGTTGGCATCCACGTTGTCAAAGACTGTCGGATCTCCCGTCCCCA
>CALZIC010000416.1 GCA_945787285.1 uncultured Desulfuromonadales bacterium | reverse complement strand
TTCTCCGGCTGCACGGTCCATTTCGTCGATAACGGGGTCGATACCGGGCCGATCATCATTCAGGCGGTGGTGCCGATTCACGACGACGACACGGAAGAGAGCCTGTCGGCACGCATCCTCGAGCAGGAGCACCGCATCTATCCCCGGGCCATCCAGCTCTTTGCCGAAGGGCGCCTCAAAGTGGTGGATCGCCGGGTGGTCATCGATCCCCCCCTCGAGCAGCCGATGGCCTCCCTCGCCAACCCGCCGGTGGAACCGGCGGCCTGACCTTAAGCGACGCGTCCATGCTTCAAGCACCACAACCGATATTGGTCAGCGCCTGCCTTCTTGGGCTGCGCACCCGTTACGACGGAAAGACCAAGCAGAATGCGACTGTGCTCGAGTACCTGCAGAAGAACCAACTGGTTCCGGTTCCCGTCTGCCCCGAGCAACTGGCAGGCCTACCGACCCCGCGCAAGGCCACACGCTTCGCCCGGGGCAACGGAGAGGACGTTCTGACCGGCTGCGGCGCCGTCGAAACCCATGACGGCGCCGACCGAACCGCTCTCTTTATCAAAGGCGCCGAGCAAACCCTGCAGATCGCCCGCCTGGCACACTGCAAGGCGGCCATCCTCAAAGAGCGCAGTCAAACCCTGCAGATCGCCCGCCTGGCACACTGCAAGGCGGCCATCCTCAAAGAGCGCAGTCCGTCGTGTGGGGTCCACCAGATTTACCTCGGTGCCGAAATCGTCCCCGGCTCCGGGGTAGCCAGCGCACTGCTCAAACGAACCGGCATACAGGTCTACAACGAAGACGACCTGCCGCCTGTATGATCCTCTTTCCCGTCACCTTCACGCCGTGATAAAAAACCACTACGACGTCATCTTTCTCGGCAGCAACCTCTCTACGTGGGTCGCTGCGTCGCTGTTGGCCAAAGCGGGTCTGAGGGTCATGTCCTTTCCCTCTCCGCACTGCCCCTGCCCGCCCTGGATCCCCTCCTCCCTTTTTCTGGAACGGATCCTTGAACAACTGGCCGAACGAACCCTGAATCACCAGCCATTTCACCTGCAGGTTGTGAATCAGCACACCCGCCTCGAATGCAATGGACCACACTCCCTCACCGAGGAATGTCAGAGGGAATTTCCATCCTGCCATGCCGAGGTGGTTCACCTGCTCGACACCCTGCAGCAGTGGGGAGATGGCCTGCAGCGGGCCGTGCTCGCCACCGGGGGCCTGCCGCTGTTCGGCCTCGGAAGTCGCCTGCAGTTTCGCAAGCGCCTTTTAAAAGAGAAAGTTCCGGCAAAAATTATCCAGCAGACGCTCGCGGACATGCTCTCTACTAGCGACGCTGCCGGCGCCCAAAGGACACTTGCTTCTCTTTTTTGCGGCCTCTCCCTTGCCGAGAATCCTGAGCAGCTTACGGTAGCCGAGGCGGCGATGCTGTGGAGCGACTTGCGCCGAAACAAGCACTTCTCAGGTCCGGCCCTCTGCTCCCTGCTCGAGCAGCGTTATGAACAGTTCCACGGCGCCATCGATGAGCTTTCTTCGATCAAATCGATTAAACAGCAGAACGATTCGGATCTGGTGGTCAATATGAAAGGGAACCGCTCCTGCTCCGCGGATCACTACATTGTCGCCGACAGGCCGGCTCATGAGACCCTCCCCTGGCAATCCGAATACCCGGAGCCCCGGCTGCTTACTCGAACCACCTCCAGGTTTGCGCCTTCTCCACCCGCCCTGCTGGCCCAGACATTGATTATCGGCGACTCGCCGGTCGTTCGCCTGATATTTAAAGACAAAACCCAGGGGTGCACTATTGAATCCCCTGTCAGCGACGGGGACGACATGGATACGTTCCTCGGTGAAAAGATTTCCAGGATTCTTCCCTTTTGCCGGTACGAACTGGACAGCCCCGGGTCCGCGTCAACCCCGGAGGGCGGTCAGAACGTCCCCCCGGTATCTTTCCCCGGCATCGAGGCAAGAATCAAACCTAGACGCAACGTTATTCTCTGCAACGGAAGACTGACCGTCCCCCATCTTGACGCAACCGGAGAGGTCCTCACCGGGCTCTCCCTGGCAAACCACCTAACTGCAGGTAATAGCAAGTGAACCAGCTAAAAAACCTGGACAATCCGGCAAAAAACCATTGCAAAGCGCCCTCGCCTATGGTACATATCGGCGTTCCAAACTACCAGGAGGATATTAAAAATGGCGAAAGTCTGTGAGATCTGTGGAAAGAAACCGACGACCGGCAATAATGTCAGTCATGCACATAACAAGACCCGTAAAGTATGGTACCCCAACCTTCAGAAGGTGAAGGCCGTGAACAACGGGACTGTGCGCTCGATCAAGGTCTGCACCCGCTGCATCCGCGCCGGTGCCGTGACCAAGGCGATCTAACAAAAAAAGGGGAGCCCTGTGGCTCCCCTTTTTTTGTGTTCGATGTTCCACGTTCGAAAGTTCCACGCATTTAAGGTCGATGTTCCAAGTTCCATGTTCCACGGTAAAACCTAGAACACCGAACTTAGAACACAGAACGTCGCACTCCGAACCCCGCCCCTAACCGCAGTAAGCTACCCACTCGATCTCGACCTCGACACCCTTGGGCAGAGCCGCCACCTGCACCGTCGCCCTGGCCGGGAAGACCCCGTCGAAATAGCTGCCGTAGATCTCATTGACCGTTGCGAAGTCCTGCAGATCGGTCAAAAAAATGGTCGTTTTGATCACCTTGTCAAATCCAAGCCCAGCCGCCTCAAGCGCCGCTCCCATGTTTTTCATCACCTGGCAAGCCTGCTCAGCAATCCCCCCGGAGACCACCTCGCCCGTCGCCGGATCGAGGGGAATCTGCCCGGAGAAAAAAACATAATCACCAGCCTTCACCCCCTGCGAATAGGGGCCGATAGCCGCAGGCGCCTTTGCTGTTTCAATCTTTTCAATGGTCATGTTTTTCTCCTGAAAAAAGGTTCCAGATTCGAGGTTCCAAGTTCCGAGTTCTTTTTCAACCCCGAACCTGGAACTCCGAACTCCGAACTTGTTTTTCCTAATTCCTCAACCGCTCCACCTTGTAAACACCCTTGATTTTCATGATGGCCTGAGTGACCCTGTTCAGGTGGTCGAGATCCTGCACATCGATTTCGAAGATATTGATCCCTTTGTCATCGGGG
>CALZIC010000415.1 GCA_945787285.1 uncultured Desulfuromonadales bacterium | reverse complement strand
CACAACTACTTTCCCCACCTTGCTGGTTCCGCTGGAAGGGTGGCACTGGCGGCAGCTGTGGTTGAAAAGCTCAAGCCCTGCCGCCTCCGAATCATTCAGTACAGCGTCCCCCGCCAGGTAGGCGTCGTAGCGCGAGTTGAACTTGTTGAGTTCGCTGGTTTGCTCGTAGTTGGCAATGGCCCCGGCGATCTGGTTGTAAAGAGCACTAACCGTCAACTCGTCAGACAGGTCTATCGCATTGAGATCTTCCTTAAAGACTTGCCAGAAGAGGGCCAGGTAGTCAGGGAAATTCGTGTTGTCCGCAGACGCTACGGCTCCGACCACCGCGGCTTCACTCGGCATGGCCATCTCGACCGGGTTCAGGAAGGGCCCCTTGGCCTGCTCCTTGAGGGTGGGAGCGCGACCGTCCCAGAACTGCCCCCCGACGTAGCCGGAACGCGGCCGATAGTTGAAGTGCGGGCTTGCGGCGGCATAACTTGCGGTCGGGGAATTTCTCCCGCCGAACAGCCCGGTTACGGACCCTTCGCTTACGGGCAGGGTTGCAGGGTCCAAGGCATTTCTGGGATCGGCAAACCCCGGTGGCAGGTGGCAGCTGGCGCAGGACTGGTTATGGTTCAACGAAAGATAGGCGTCAAAGTAAAGGATCTTGCCAAGCTCTTCTTTTTCGGTCATTTCGGCAAATGTCAGACTGTGAAAACCTAGAATGGCCAAGAGCACAAAAAGCAGAGTAATGACTTTTTTGCTTTTCATAATGAATCTCCCTCTCTTCGAATTGATTCCCAAGGCACCAGGTAAAATCAAGGCAACACGAAAGGCCTTGGGCCTGGCGCCTCCTCACGGATCCAGGCTTAAGCAAGAACATCGGTCACTCTTTATTTCAGACCGGTACCATCCCGCAGCTGCTGCCGATCCCCTTGCCGTACCTTTCCACCTTTGAAGTCCTTGGTTTGTGAACGGTCCTTTTGAGACGCACTCTTGGGCGTTGCGCAAGAATCGTCCCGAAGACGTTGCTTGATGCCATTGGAGGATGCACCTGCCTGGTTCTTACCAGCGGCCTGAGCATTGCCTCGTTGGGCGGCAAATGTGGGTGCAGCAAGGGATGCTGCGAGAAGCCCCACACAGAGGATGGTGAAGATCGCTTTGCTGTTCATCATTTTGTCCTTTCGATTGGTGTTAGTTTTGACTTTCATGACCTGGCCCAGGGGGTGCAGCACAACACCTTTTCCGGGCATGGAGGCCACGACTGCCCGAACTGCGGCAAGACCCGTTTTCCGTAGCAGGGAACCGCGACACGGACAATCGACAGTGTCTTCGCACTCGGCTTCATGTCTACCCTATATCCAAGGGCCGTGCCGAATCTCGAATGCCACTAAATGCAATCCATTTTTGTGTATATTTTCTGTGACTTACAAACTAAACCGAAGGAAGGTGGGGGTATTGCAGGAAGGGCTGAGACGTTGCAGTTGCAACGGGAAAAACTCTGGGTTGCGATCAAACTAGCCGGTGAAAAGGAATGACGGTGTTGCATTGCCGGGGCAACACCAGCAACGCCTGCAACAACCGCAACAATGGTGGAAGGCATATTCGGCCGGCATTAAAAGCACACCCGATAACAGGACCAGTGTCGCGGTAAGGCAAGATCTCCCGGGGGACAGCGGGGGACACCCGTCAAATCCGTATTCCCGAAATTTCACCTGCCCTACTCACCTCCCTCTTCCGGCAGTGAGTCGTGCTGTTCTGCATATCCTGCCCATGCGCTGGAGAGGATCTGATCGAGATTCGGCCAGTAATCGAGATGGCCTATGGAGGGGATGGGGGCGTTGATCACCCTGGGGTGGTCCGGCAGCAATTCGTGGCGCCCGATGGCTTTGCCTGCCTTCAGGCGCTTAAGGACAAAATCGTTCTCTGAATAGACATTGATCATGCGCCCCTGCAACCTGGCGATGCACTTTGGCCAATCGGGTGCCTGCAGATCGACGGCCCCGCCGAGCATGACGCAGTCGACCAGGTTGAGATCGGACCAGTCGGACTCGGCCAGAGCGCTGTAGATGATTCTGGCCCCCAGGGAATGTCCGATAAGGTTAACCTTGTTTTGCTGAATATCGCCGATCCGCTCGCTCAGCATCTCTTTCAACCGGCCGCCGAGCCTTTCGGCCTTCTTCTCGTACCGCTTGAACTTTGGCACTTGGTAGACCGCCGGGATAATCGCTTTGGCGGCCATGCCTCCGGCCACATCGAGGCACACCTGGGCCGCCACCTGCCAGGGGGAAAGCTTGAGATACCTGAGGTATTTTGAAGACCGGTAGGCGTTATGCAAAAAGGCGATGGACCCGGCGATCTGCTCATATTTGAGATGTCCGGAGCGCCAGAAGAAGAGATACACCTGCCCTCTGGTGCGGGTTTTCAGGATGTTGGAGGCCAGCGACTCGAACTCGAGGCGATTTTTGACGGCGTAATAGCCATGGATAAAGACAGTGATTTCAGGCTCAGGGCCGCAGCGCAGAAGTACAATTTCACCATTGATGTTCATTCCT
>CALZIC010000414.1 GCA_945787285.1 uncultured Desulfuromonadales bacterium | reverse complement strand
CTGTTTGAGGAGTTTTCCGAGCAGCGGCCCGGGCGGCAGACCGAGCTGGTCGGAAAACCATCGGCCTTCGACCAAATCGGGTACACGGCCGTCGCAGGCAAGGGTCGAATAGTCTCTGATCACCTGGCAGGCGCTATTGATATCGGGGGCAAACCGGCCCCCCAGGGCGATAAGAAAGACGAGCGCCAGCTGAGGACAGGGGCCCAGGGCTTCGGCCCAGAGCGCACGGCCGCGCGCGCCGGAATTTTCCGACAGAGCGGGAATGCCCTCACCGCGATGAAGGCTGAGCAGGCTGTCGATGATCGATCGATTCTTACGACTCATCGGCAACGCCGAGGCCACTGGAGAATCGCAGCTCCCGGATGCATCAAACCCCAAGAGTGCAGCAAGGGTCAGCAGGGCCTTTCCCGAGAAGCCGTCATCGACACAGGCATCGATAGTGGCGGAGCAGAACTCCGGCTGCTGAGACAACTGCAGCTGCACCTCCTCAAGGCGAACGACCTGCTGCAGGACCGTCTCAAACCCAGCAGTGCCTATTGCTTCCCCGAACAACGAACCAACCAAACCGATCTCCATCATGAGACGAAGCCCTGGCTCAACCGGCGTCCCGGCAAAAATTTGGGCCAGCTCGTGCCGGATCCGTTCCGAGGCGACCCTCGAAAGGGAAGGAAGCGCTGCACGCATGGCCTTTTGGGTCAGTCCTTCGAGGGTTAAGCCGAAGGCGGCGGCCTGGCGAACTCCACGCAGAATGCGCAGGGGGTCGTCATCGACAACCTCGGGGGAGCAGATGCGTAGGATCGATTTCTCCAGATCCCCCTGCCCTCCGAGAGGATCGATCAGCGTGCCGCCATGAAGAGAAAGGGCGATGGCATTGACGGTGAAATCCCGCAGCCGCAAATCGGTGTGCAGGTCATCAGCCCGAAAGGGGGCGAAGTCAAAACCAAGGGTACCCTCTGCGGTTTTGACAATAACCCGGCTCTGGCACCTTGGCTGATCAAGCCAGAACCATCGACCTGCTGTTTTTGCAGCAAAGGCCTTGGCCAGCGGGGTCGGGTCGTCAGGGGTGGCAAAATCGAAATCCGACCAGGTAGCAAGCATCCCCATCAGCCAGCAGCTGCTGCAGGACCTTAAGGTGTTTTTGAGAATTTAGAAAATCGGCGACTGGTTGCATACAAACCAAAAGGGCCCGCCGAAGCGGGCCCTTGGAATTAAGGTCGAAGACCTACACGAGATCTTTAACGGCCTGGTAGGTAATGTCAAAGAGCTCCTGGATATCCTCTTCGGCGATGCAGGAGAAGGCAATCCTCAGGTCGGTCTTGCCGATGGAGATGGCCCCCACGCCGTATTTTTCGAGCAGGCCCCTTCATGACCTTGTACTTCTCTTCCTTCTGGGCCAGGAACTGCGGCGAGCGCAGGGCCTCGATGACGAAGGTCTGGGAGGGATGGGGGCAGTTGGAGATTTTGGCCCGGATGATCCCCATGGTCTTCTTCTCAAGGGCGGTGATCACCGGGGCGTTCTCGTAGCTGTTGCCGTCGGCGAAGGTGATGAAGCCGGTGCGGAAGCCCCAGACGTATTCTTCCTTGGTCGCCCCGTCGAGCTTGATGGCGAGAATGCGGGGGTGCAGGTTGGACAGTTTGCCGAACAGCGATTCGGTCATGGAATCTTCGTAGAAAAGTCCGAAGTAGGCGTCGTCGGTAACGGCAACAACATTGCAGCCGCCCTCGGCAACCTCTTTGATCGCAGCCACAATGGCATCCCCTTCTTCAACCGTGGGGGTGTACCCGCTGGGGTTGTTGGGGAAGTTCAGCAGGACGATCGCCTTGCCCTTTTCTTCGGCGGTATTTTTCAGAGTCGCCTTGAAGGCATCGATATCGTAGCCGCCAGCCACGGTGAAGGTCGGGAACTTCTTGACGATCGCGCCATTGCAGACGCCGAAGGTCAGGTTATAGTTGCCCCACAGCATGTCGGGAAGCACGATGTGATCGCCCGCGTCGACGAACATGTCGCCGAGAATAGACAGGCCGTGGGTCAGCGCATTGGTCACCACCGGGTTGCTGAAGTGCTTGCCCTGCAGGCTGGGATTTTCTCTCAGCATCTTTTCGCGCCAGAGGGAGCGCAGCTCAGGCTTCCCTGCGGGGGGCGCGTAAGGGAAAATATCTTTAGGGTCAAAACCGGGGAGCTTTTCCTGAATGCACTGCAGATACATCGGACCGCCGTTTTCGGTGGCGATACCGATAGTCGCATTGAACTTGTGGGCCTTTTCCTTGGCTTCGGCCGACTGGGTCAGGATCCCCTTAGGAAAAAAGAGGTTCTTTCCGAGATCGGAAAGCATCTCAAGAACGTGGGGGTTGTGCTGGGAAAGCTGTTCATTCAGTTCAGCGGCTAACGGATTCATTCGTATCCTCCTGGGATGTTTTTACGGACCGACAGTTCAATTTTTAACCAACGCCGGCAGACGCCAAGTCGGCATTTAATCAGGATTATCGAGTGATTGTCAACGGGAATATTGGTTCTTTTTCAGGTATACACGCTTTTTTGCCCTGCTGTCTCCAAGACCTTAACAGCCAGAGCGCTTTTTCCATGGATCCCCTGGGATGGAAAGTCGTTGGATTCGGTAGTGCAGAAATCTTGCCTATGCAATAGCGACGTGCTACCGTCCATTCAAACATTAACCCCAGATCCTCCGGATTGGGGTTCCCTGCCCTAGAGGTCGCATGCTTTTCGTTGAAATCATTGTCCCGGTATTCATCGTGATCTTTTCCGGCTTTGTTCTGGAAAAAACAGGGAAACTCGATTTTCGCACCCTCACCTCCACCAGCCTCTACCTTTTTTCGCCCGCCCTGGTCTTTTCCGCCCTGTTTAAGGGGGACGTCCAATTCAAACTGGCCTGGGACCTGACCATATTCATGGTCCTTTACACCCTGGCTCTTCTATTATTGTCCGAGGGGTGCGGACGGCTGATGCGCATGGAAAATGATACCCGCAGTGCATTTTCCCTGACTACGGCGATGATGAATGTCGGCAATTTCGGCCTCCCCCTCGCCTACTTCGCCTTCGGGGAAGAGGGCCTGAACGCCTCGATCATGACGTTTGTATTATTCACCATCCCGCTCGGAACCCTGGCCATCGTGCTGGCACAGGGGACAGGGACCTCCCTCCGCTCGGCGGTCGTCAATGCAATGCGTATCCCCATTTTCCATGCCGTTATTCTCGCCATGGTCTTCAAGGCTTTTTCACTCGAGTTGCCGCCATTTCTTCTACGCCCTATCGACCTGCTCGGACAGGCCGCCATACCGGTCATGCTGGTTCTTCTGGGGATGCAGCTGGCCCGCACCGAGTTCAACGCGAGCCCCGGCTTCATCAGCCTCTCGGCCCTGCTGCGCCTGATTATCGCACCGGTGGTTGCCTGGGGGCTCACCTCCCTCATCGGGATGGAAGGGGTCACCCGCAAGGTGGTCATCCTTCAGACCAGCACCCCGTCCGCTGTTCTCCCCCTTCTCTACTCCCTTCGCTTCGGCACCCGCCCCGACCTTGTCGCAGGGGCAATTCTGGTCACAACGCTTCTGAGCGCCATCACTCTGACCGTCATCCTCTATCTGCTGAACTGAAAAAATTGACCTGGAAACTGACAGCGGGGGAAAAGGCAGGGGCTGGAGGCTAGCGGATTACCCTCGTTGCGGCACTCAACGCCTGAAATGGCACTTTCAAGTGCAACTCTTTTGCCACCTTCATATTGATGACTAGAGAGACTTTCCTGGGAGTGTACATCTGAAGCGTATGCGGCGGCTTTCCGGAGAGAATTTCCAGGAGAAGACTGGCGGTAACCTGCCCCTGCTCCTCGGGGTCGGCTTCGAGGGTGATGAGCGCCCCCTTGGAACCGAGGTCGGGGATCTGG
>CALZIC010000413.1 GCA_945787285.1 uncultured Desulfuromonadales bacterium | reverse complement strand
TGGCTGACCCTGACCGATAACGGCAGCGGCACCGCTTCTTTGAGCGGGACTGCCGGCAGCGCTGAGATCGGAAGTCATGCGGTGACCCTGAAGGTGACCGACGCAGCCGGAGCTTTTGTCGAGCAGTCCTTCACCATCTCTGTTGATAACGTCAACGATGCGCCGACCTTTACCAGCTCCCCGGTCACAACGACCACCGAGGGTCAGCCTTACAACTATGCCGTAGGGGCTGCGGACGCCGATGCGGGCGACAGTCTGACATTCAGCGGGACCTATCCGACCTGGCTGAATCTGACCGATAACGGAGACGGCACAGCAACCCTGTCCGGGATTCCGGGCAACGGTGCTAGTGGCGACCATCCCATTGAGCTTACCGCTGCCGACGCCGCCGGGCTGACAGCTGTTCAAACCTATAGCCTCAGTGTCGTTTCGATGCCTGTTCTTGGGGGCCTGGAATGCCCCAACGGCTGCTTGAGTCGAGTCGATGGCGGTGACCCGGCCAGCAACCTCGATCCGGTAACCGGTCAGCCGCGGATCGATGTGGAATACTCCTTCAGCGTGGTCATGAACGACAGCTCCGGCGCGGCGCCACCACAGGTCAAGTTGGTCTTCAACGGCTACAGCTATCCACTGGAGCTGCTTTCGGGCGATCCGGCAACCGGGGCAAGCTATGGTCTGACCCTGCAGCTCGGCTTTGTATCGACAAACTTCTATCATTTCGAAGCGCAGGACAGCATCGGCAACCTCATCTACCGGCTGCCCGAGACAGGCGAGATGAACGGGCCGACGATGGAGCTGCTTAACGGGCTCAATATGGCCGGGGTGCCTGGAGACCTCAGCCAGACTTCCCTGGGAGCGGTCGAGGCCCTGGGCACCGCAGAGGCCTATCGTTGGATACCGGTGGGGCTGACCTCCAATGTCAACCAGGGGCGTTTTGTCCTGGTCGACGATTCAGGACCGGTCAATACCGGTGAGGGCTTTTTCGTCACTCGCGGCGTCGGCATGTCGGCCATGCCGAGTCTCGACAACCTGCCGGAAGTGGCTGCCGAAACATTCACCATTAACCTTGGGCCGGGCTGGAACCTGATCACCAATCCCTACGGCGGTCAGGTCAGGCTCGCCGACACGCTGTTGGCAAGGGACTCTGAGGCGCCTGTGGGCTGGGAGCAGGCGGCAGCCAACCAGTGGCTGATTAATTCCATTTATCACTACAAGGGCAGCGATTGGGGCAGCGCCTACGGTTTCGAGAGCGCCGGAGGCAACCCCGAAGCGATTCTGGTGCCAGGCATAGGCTATTGGGTCTATCTCAGCCGGAATGATGTACCGTATCGCTTGATCGTGCCTAAGCCTCAGTAACGGGAGAAGCCATGAAAAACCGACTATTGGGAATCCTGCTGTCTGTGGCCTGTGCCTGTCTGTTTGCTCTGCCCCTGCCTGCACAGGGGGCGGACGGCTGGGAGGTGGCGCTCAAGGTCAAGTCGGGGGAAGCGGAAAACAAGCTTTCTTTCGGCCAGCGCGCCGATGCCAGCGAGAGGGCGGACGGGCGCTACGATGTTCCCGCCATGCTTTCGGGCAGCCTCAGAGCCTATTTTGCAAAGGAAGGGGCTGAACCTTTCTGGCGCGACATCAGGGCGCTTACCTTCGGGCAAACTTACACCTGGACCCTTTGGGTTGAAACCGAAACGCCGGGTCAGACTGTCTCTTTAAATTGGTCCAGTGAGGATTTACCGAAGTGGGCCAGGGTGAAGCTCTTCGATGTGTCCGGGCAAGTGAAATCGGATATGGGCCGCCAGGGTAGTTACGTCTTCACCAGTGGTGAATCGCCTCGACAGTTTCAGGTTGTCATCAGGTCCAAGTCGAAAAAGAGAAGATGAAAACGCTCATCGAGGTGGGGAAACTGTATTGCCTCCTGGCGATTGGCTTCTTTGGGCTTGTCGCCTGCGGCGGCGGGGGAGGCGGAGGTTCGGGAGGCGGGACATCAGCGGACGGTACAGCACCGACCGTCATTGCCCACTCTCCCGAGGCACATGCAACGGGGGTCTCCGTCGATGCGCTGGTGAGTGCAACCTTCAGTGAAGCGATCGATCCCTTGCAGGCAAATGGAAGCTTCACCCTCATCGATGCTCAAGGCTTCAGTGAGCCAGGCACTCTTGGTTATGACGAGGCAACCAGGGTGGGCACATTTACCCCCGACAGCCTCCTTGCAGAGGATACCCGCTACACGGCGACCATCGGGGCAGAGCTTGAAGATCTCGCAGGCAACGCCCTTGCGGGAGATTTCAGCTGGAGCTTTACGACTGGGCCTGCTCCGACTCTGGTTCTTACCGAACCCGAAGACGAGGCGCTGGAAGTCCCGGTCGAGGTAGAGATCCGGGTGGGCTTCAGTGAGGCCATTGACCCGGCATCCATCTCCCAAACGTCGTTGGAGGTCATCAACCTGTCTGATGGAGGAGTCGCTGTTGCTGGAAGTCTGAATTATGACCCGGCTTCTGCTATTGCAACTTTTACCCCCACGGATCCGCTCTTCGTGGATACGACCTAC
>CALZIC010000412.1 GCA_945787285.1 uncultured Desulfuromonadales bacterium | reverse complement strand
TGAACCCCTCAACGAGTCATTCGGCTCATGGCGAAAAAACGAATAATACCAATCATAAGCCAAGCAATGTGGTTCGTCTACGGTCTGCTGCCACGTTTATTGAAAAAGGGACTGAGCTTGCGACGCTTTGGGGGGTTTAGGGCCTTGCTCCTTCTCTAAAGTGACCTGTTTCCAGTTTTGTTCTGGCAAACCGGCTGCTCTGGTGGTGCCCTGGCAGGGGGCGATCAAGCGCCCCAGCCATCCAGACCAAGCTGACCGGGCTTGCCCGGCAGAGATATGGCGACTCTCTCTGCCTGGGGGATCGCACGGGGGACCCCGTTGTTCAGATCGACCAGGAACGAAGCCACCGCATCCTTGAGCAATGCGGCCTGTGAAGCCAACTCTTCGGCGGCAGCAGCGCTTTGCTCAGAGCTTGAGGAGTTCTCCTGGATCACCTGTTCGATCTGCCCCAGCCCGGAGTTGATCTGGTTGACCCCATGGGTTTGCTCCTTGGATGCTGCGGCGATATTCGCGACGATGTCGGAGACCTCCTCGACGAGACCAACGATTTCCCTTAATGACAGGGCGGTCTTTTCCGCCGTATTAATGCCGATTTCCGTGGTTTTAACCGAACTTCGGATGATTTCAGTGGTCTCTTCGGCAGCCTTGGCGCTGCGGGCCGCCAGGTTGCGGACTTCCTCGGCGACCACCGCGAAGCCCTTGCCGTGCTGGCCGGCCCGAGCTGCCTCGACGGCGGCGTTGAGCGCCAGCAGGTTGGTTTGGAAGGCAATTTCATCGATGACCTTGATGATCTTTTCAATGTTCTGGCCGGCGGTGTTGATATCGTCCATCGCCGAGAGCATCTCCTGGGTTTGCGAGTTGCCGCGAGCCGCCGAATCCCTGGCCTGGCCGGCAAGCCCGTTGGCCTTTGATGCATGCCCGCTGGTCTGGGTGATCTGGTTGGAGATTTCGGTCATGGCTGCTGAAATCTGCTCAATGGCACCGGCCTGCCTGGTGGTCCCCTGGCTGATGGTCTGGCTGGAATCGGAAACCTGGTCGGAGCCAGCTGCAATATTCACCGAAGAGACCTGAATCTGCCCGATAATTTCACCCAGCCGGGCATTGGTTCTGGCCAGAGGGTCCTTGACCAGGCCAGAGGCCCGGAAGGTGAAGTCTCCGTTGGCCAGTTTCTCAAAGGCGGTGAGGATCTCATTTTTCAAGTTGTCTGCGAAGCGATCCATTGCCTGGGCCATGCGGCCGAGTTCATCCTTTCTTTCGGCCATGTTCAGGCGACGGTCGAAGTTTCCGCTTTCCAGGGCCTCGAGCATCGCCATCATTTTTTTAATCGGCCGGCTGACCTGGTTGGCCAGAATCACCCCGAGCAGAACCGCCAGCACCCCACCGATGAGGGTGGCCGCGGGAACAGCCCTTAAAACCGAGCCGAGCTGGGCGAGAATCGCCTCGGCTTCAGGGTCGACAACCGAATTCATGTAGTTGCTCTCGAGTTTTGATAAATATCCGGCCAGTTGACCCTGGGCATCTTTGAAGCTCTGGCGCGCCTCGATCAGTTTTTCGGTGGCTTCGAAGACGGCTTGGCCTTTGGCCTTGAAGGGTCTATAGATGGTTCTGAAATCGGCAAAGGAGGGATGGCCTTCAACTTCGCGCATCTGTTCTTCAAACGTCTTGCGCTCTTCAGGGTCACCTGTAATCAGGATGTCGTTAAAGGCCATGACCCCCGCCCAAAGGGTATTGATCAAATCGACGTCGCCGAGTCGCTTGGCCGCTTCAAGCACCGGGGCTACCGCGGCATCGGCCTCCTCCATTTTATCTCCGGGGGCCCGCGAGAGCAGGACCGGTTCGTCCAGCACCTGGGCGAGCTGGCTCAGAAGCTTCTTCGCCTGGCTGATGTCGCTTGGGGGCAGTTGGGTCTCTTGAAACTCCTTTTGCATTTGGGTAAGCTGTTCTCGGGCCTCGGCAATCAACCCATTGTGCCGGGTGGCATCTTTCGGGGGAATCATCACCTTTTCGGCAATCTCGTTTAGTTGAATGCGGGTTTCCAACAACAGGTCCGCGGTGGGCCAGTACTCGCCGATAAAACGGCTGGACTTGGCGCCCACCCCCTGCAGGCTGGTGATGGTGAAAGCCCCGCAGATCGCGAAGATTCCGACGATTAACATGAAATAGGTGATGAGTTTTGCGCGGATTTTCATATACTCCCCCTGTTGATCGGTCGTTGGCTCTCCCTGAGATGGGAAAATGGCTAACGTCCCGACCTGGATTCTTTTAAACGAGTCAAAATTTAGTTTCACGAGCCTCGGGCCCTTTTTCAGAGCAAGGCTGAGCGAGCAGGCAAGTTATCGATATCGGGTAAATTTTGTAGCAATTGTCCAGTTTTGTAATTTGGAGCCGGCATTGATGATGTTGGGATGATGTTGGGATTTTGGTATTTGCCCCAGATGATTTGCAATTCATATGCCTTGATTCCGACTCGTGATAGCCTTTCACCTCAACCCGAATCCATTCTCCCCAAATGGGCTGGAAGCGGTTCATCTCAGGGTCCTCAGGC
>CALZIC010000411.1 GCA_945787285.1 uncultured Desulfuromonadales bacterium | reverse complement strand
AGCCCGGCGATCACCGCGATACCGGTGGTCAGGGTGCACATGGACCAGAAGACCAGCCCCCAGTGATCGAGGGAGGTCGGGTTGAGGCTGAGGCGCCAGGCCATGAACCCCATGAGAGCGGCAAAGACCAGCCAGCGAACAGTCATGTTGCGAAAAAGGGCGGGAATCTCCCGTGTTCCCCCGAAAGGCGCCAGCATGCGATCGAGAAACCCGCCGCGGGGACAGAGATTGCCGCACACATAACGGCCGCGAATGACCCCGCCGATCATGCCGGTTGCCATGGCGACCGGGACGACGAACCCGAGCAGGGGATATTGCCAGCCGAAAGCCACGGTGATCACCACCACCGGAGCCAGAAGCCACTGCAGACGACGGCGCTTTGCCGTCATCACAACCCTGCCGTCCACAACGTTTTCCATCAGAAAATTATCCTCTCGTAAATCCATTTACCCAACAATTCATTTATTCATATATTACATTGCGGCCCTCTGTCAAGGCCTTTACGATTAAGCCGGCACAATCGTCTCCCGCCACAACCGCGAGAAAGAGGCGTTAATAAACAAGGGGGCATCGATCTCGATGCCCCCTTGGGGTTGTCACATGGCCTGGCTCAACGGTACCTATTCAAACTGGGCCCTGAAAGCCGCCATATCCCCTTTGAGAAGGTTAAGCTCCTCCCTGAGCGCAGCAACCTCGGCCTCGAGAGCGGCAATGCGGTCGTTTTCGGCCCGCACCTGCAAAGTTGCCGGTTCGGGTGAGGCGGCGGGCTCTTCTGCGGTGAGATCCGGCTCCCCGGCCAGCAGATGCGTGTAACGGCACTCCTTGCGTCCGGGCTGGCGGGGGAGCCGCACCACAAAAGCCGGTTCCCGCTCGGCCAGAGACTGCAGAATCCTCTCCACCTCCTCCAGGCTTTCAAACGGATGCATGCGGTCCGCACGTCCCCGTATTTCACCGACCGTCTGCGGACCGCGCAGCATCAATTCGGCAAGAGCCGCCAGTTCTTCGTTTTCAAGATGCAGCTTTTCGACCAGGGAGTGCCGATACCTCGGCACCCGGCCGCCGGAGCCGGCCTGCATGGCCAGACCAAGGTGACGCAGGCGGTCGAGAGCCCGCACCACCGTCGGCTCATCATAGGCCACCACCGGGTCCCGGTTCGACTTCTGGTTGCAGGCGGTGGTCAGCGCATTGAGGGTCAGGGGATAATAGTCGGGAGTGGTCATTTCTTTTTCGATAAAACAGCCGAGCACCCTGATTTCAACATCGCCTAAGAGCATTTCCATCAACAGACCTCACAGATCCAGTTACAGTGTTTGAACCATTGCACGCCACCGCCATTGGACGAGGCATGAATACGACGACAGTCCGAGCAGATTGAGCGAATCCCCGATGACCTAGTGGCCTGTACGGTTAATCGCGTCGATAAATTCTGAGGTATTTTTGTACCTGTCAAGGCGCACCGACGAAGGCCTAGCTGAGCTTAAGTCAAGGAGGTGCAACGCCGACAGGGGCCAAAAGGACCAGAATTAGAAGACAGGATTAACCGTACAGGCCACTAGAAACGGCTATCGCCCGATGCCCAGGGCCCGATCGTAGGCGGCGGCCGAAAATCCCAGCAGCTTGCTGTTGCCGATCACCGCCAGGGGGACCCCGTTGCGGCTGTCGAGCTTCATCCGCCGGCGGTAGGCGTCCCGATCCTTTTCCACATTATAGGCGGTAAAAGGAATATTTTTCGAACGCAGATACGCCAGGGCCCGCTTGCAGCTCGGACACCAGCTGGTGACATAGATCTCTACCTTCGGATAGCTGCTCCCTTGCTGCTGCACCAGTTTCGGCACACTGACAGCCACATCGCCGAGGCGGGACTCGGCAGGGCTGACGACTCTCGCATCGACCCCTGTGGGGGGCGGAGTGTCCTGAAAGGAAACGACCCCGTTTTTGTCCACCCATTTGTAGATGGCCGCATCGGCCGCGCCCCCCGCACCGAAAAACAACATGGCTGCCAGGACCAGAATGAATACTCTCAAAAGACCACCTCCACCGGCTTTCGGGCCGCATCTGCGAGGATAAAAAAGACATCAATCATGTGTCATCAAATCTACTCTATTGAACCGGGCCTGTCCAGAGGACCGCTTCCTGCCCCCCGAAAGGAGCCGATGACCTGCGGCCTGAGCCAAGGAGTCCGGGTCGCTATTTTGAGACAAGGGAACCCTTCATTTCTGCGTCACTTTTCGCAAAAAAGCCCGGCCCTGTCGCAGCAGGGGAACAGGTTTTTCGCAAAAAGACCTGCAATCCCGCCACGACACACCTCAACACGAACAAGAAAGCACTGTTGACCCTGCTTGCCGCGCTGATGATTTCCGGTACCGCCTTTGCTTCCACCAACGATTCGGTTGTGACGGCTGTCCCCCAGGACGTGACCGAGGCAGCCATCGCCGTTGACCAGGAAACCGCCACCGAGGAAATTCAAGCTCTGGAGGCCGATAAGACCGAAGCCGACCTGGCGGTGAAACAGAACGAAGACGGCTCCCTCGATGTGGTTAAGGTCGAGAACGCCGAGAAATAATTTCCTCGTTTTACAGAAATCGCCCTGCCGCCATCCGAGAGATGGCGGCAGGCGGGTTCCATGGAAGGCCCCGGGCACAGCATCGCCCGGGGCTTCTTTTGTTGGTATCCCCCCGCAACATCTTTCGCCAGAGCACTCCTCCCCCCTTCCGGCCAGCCATCCGGCCAATCCTTGAAACCAAATTTTTGACACCCGCCGGGCTCACCGAGCCGAAATCCGCAGCGCAGTACAAATCCCCGTAAACGGTTTAAGGCCGAGAAGAAACCGGGCCCTATGCTTCCTTCCAACGAAGCTGCGCTTTTTTTTCAAGAGGTTAAGAACAGACTCTTCTCTCGGAGAGAGAGGGACAGCCGCGCCGGCAGACCTCTGTACATCTCTATTGGCTTAATTATTGCTCACGAGGGGTAAAGCCTGGCCGCGATCAAAAATACGACATGGGCCGGCTATCATCGCAACCATCGCCGCGCTGCGTGAACCTCGTCTGATCATGCAGCCCGGCGAAAGTGTATATTTCAACTATAATCGATACTAAGAACCTTCGCTCGTGCCGGTCACCCGCCACAGTCAGCCTCGAGAAACACCGGGGGCGACCGCCATTTCATGCGATTCGATCCCAGGGAGCGCCTCTCACCATGAGGAGTCTGAAACCTTTCGAAAAACTCGGCGACAGCTGTCTGTACCAGATCGAACAGATAGGGCGTGCGGGGGTCTTTCTGGCGGTCTGTCTCGTCAGCATGGTCAAGCCCCCCTGGCCCATTCACCCCGTCATCCGCCAGATTTATTTCATCGGCTACCGCTCGGGGTTCGTCATTATCTTCACGGCGCTGTTCACCGGAATGGTCCTGGGGCTGCAGGGGTACTACACCCTGACCAAGTTCGGCTCCGAGGGGCTGCTCGGTTCGGCGGTGGCCCTGAGCCTGATCCGCGAACTCGGCCCGGTGCTCACCGCCCTGATGGTCATCGGCCGCGCGGGCTCGGCGATCTGCGCCGGCATCGGCATCATGCGCAACTCGGAGCAGATCGACGCCCTCGAATGCATGGCGATTGACCCGATCAAGTTTCTCATGGCACCCAAATACGTGGCCGGGATCATCTCGCTGCCCCTGCTTACCTTCGTCTTCGACGTCATCGGCATCCTCGGCGGCTACATCGTGGGGGTTTCGCTCTTCGGCATCAACGAGGGCACCTTCTTCCAGGGGATGTACGCCAGCGTGGTGTGGCTCGACATCGAAATGGGCCTCGTCAAGTCGCTCGTCTTCGGCCTGTTGATCATCTGGATCACCACGGCCAAGGGCTACTTTCTGCACCTCGAGCGATCCGGCGGCTTCGGAGCCGAGGGGGTCAGCCGCACGACCACCGATGCCGTGGTCATTTCGTCGGTCTCGATCCTGGTCTGGGATTACCTGATTACCGCACTCATGCTCTGATTTCGGAGAACGCTTTGAACACGGACAAAAACCTCGCTATAGAGCTCGTCAACGTGGAGAAGACCTTCGGCCGGCAAAAGGTCTTGAACAGGGTCAGCCTCCCTGTCCCTGAGGGGAAAACCACCGTCATCGTCGGCGGCAGCGGCCAGGGCAAGAGCGTCATCCTCAAGCACATGCTCGGCCTGATCCGGCCGGATGCAGGCGAAGTGCGGGTTTTCGGGCGCGACCTGGCCCGGATGAGGAAAAAGGAGCTCTACGAGGTCAGAAAGGACTACGGCGTCCTGTTTCAGAACGTGGCCCTTTTCGACTCGATGACCGTCTTCGACAACGTGGCCCTGCCCCTTCGGGAAAGGACTAAAATGCCGGAGAGTCAAATCAGCGACAACGTCATGGAGAAGCTCGGGATGATGGCGCTGGAAGGGGCCGCAGAGAAATACCCGGCCCAGATCAGCGGCGGGATGCAGAAGCGGGTCGGCCTGGCCCGGGCCCTGGCGCTGAATCCCAAAATCGTCTTTTTCGACGAGCCGACAACCGGCCTCGATGTGCACAAGAGCAATGAAATCTACCGTCTTTTCCACGAAACCCAGAAACGTCTCAAGTACACGGCCGTCATCGTCAGCCACGATGTGCCGAAGATCTTCAAGCTGGCCGACACAGAGGAGGCTTCATAACGTGAAACGGTTTAATTTCGAAGCGGCAGTCGGAATTTTCCTGGTGGCAGGCTTTCTCTGCTTTTCCTGGTTGTCGATCAAACTGGGAGATGCTGACCTTTTCGGCAAGCCGACCAACACCGTGGTCGCCCGCTTCGGATCGGTCTCGGGTCTCAAACCGGGTGCAACGGTTGAAATCGCCGGGGTCCAGGTCGGCAAGGTAACCGCCATCCAGCTACGCAAGGAAGATTACGAAGCCGAGGTTCACCTGGAGATCGACAACGATGTCGAACTGCAGGATGACTGCATCGCCTCGATCCGTACCGCCGGAATCATCGGCGATCGGTACATCAAGATCTCCCCCGGAGGCAGCGATGAAATCATCGAACCGGGCGGGGAGATCCTTGAGACCGAATCTGCCATCAACATGGAAGAGTTGATCAGCAAGTATATTTTTGAAAGGGAATAAAGGGGATCGCCATGAAAAAACTTTCACTCTTTTTCTTTCTGATGCTGCTTTTGGCCGTTCTGCAGACAGGCCTCGCTTTTTCCCAGGAGCCAGTCCCCTCGGACAGCCCCCAGCAAGCCGAGGAGATGCTGGAGGACCCCTTTGAGGACGATCCGTTTGCCGACGAGGAGATTCTCGTGGTCTCCGACCCGATCGAGCCCTTTAACCGCGGTATGTTCTGGTTCAACGACAAGCTCTACTTCTACCTGTTCAAGCCGGTGGCCAAAGGCTTCCGGGTCGTTCCCGAACCGGCCAGGGTTTCGGTTTCCAAC
>CALZIC010000410.1 GCA_945787285.1 uncultured Desulfuromonadales bacterium | reverse complement strand
CGCTCTTCACTTTCCCGCAGGGCTTCCTCGGTCTGTTTGCGCTCGGCAATTTCCTTTTGCAGCTTGGAATAGTTTTTTTTCAGTTCCAGGCTCATGGCCTTGAGGTTGTTGGCGAGTTCGCCGAATTCGGCCTCGTAGTCGTCTGTCAGGGTGTAGCCGAGATCTCCCGAGGCGAGTTTGCGCGTTGCCTGTACCAGGTCAATGGTCGGGCGGGTAATGGCCCTGGTCAGGTGAATGGCAACCGCCGAACCGAAAAAAAACGACAGCAGCAGGGAGGACCGCAGCAGGGCTTTGGCTCTCTGCACCTCGGTCAGCGCCTCGTTGGTCATCGTTTCGATTTTCTGGCCGGCTTCGAAGGCCATCTTTTCGACATCGAAAAGGATCCGGTTGCCGACCAGGGACGCTTCGCGTTTCAGGGCTTCGACCCGTTCTTTATTGGCCGAGGCGGTGATGTAGAAACTCAGGGCGTTCTTGTAGTCATGGATCTGCCGTTTGACCTTTTCCAGGGTCTCGGACACTTTGGGTTCATGGTGGCAGGAGGTGCAGTTCTCGGCGTTTTTCTCGAGTTTCGAAACATTTTGGACAAGGGCTCCGAGGTCATTTCCCAGGGGCGTGTGGACCGTGTACAGGTCGGATTGTACCTTGAGGGTCTGCTCGAGGAGGTTGTGGCGGAGGTCTTCGATCTGGTGGAGCTTGATGAGGTATTTGTAAACCGAGGTGGTTTTTTTGATATTGAGGTTGGCTATCAGGGCCCCAAAAGCAAACAGCACAAAGAGTATGGTCAGGGAGATGATTATTTTCTGTTTCATGGAGGTTTTGTTCCTGGTTGCCCCGCGCATTCGGGGGTAATGCACAGCGATGTTAAGGGACCCGGATACCTGAAGCAACAGCAAGTCCCGTGCCGGAAAAGCTTTTTGGTGTTTTGGGGGCTTCAGGGCCGGGCCAAAGGGGCGATTGGCTTTGCGGCGAGGATGTGTCGTTTGCAAGGGGTTGAAAAAAAACGGTTTTTGATGCGCGCCTGCGGACGGAGGACTCCGGTCGGCTGCGCTGCGGGTTTCCAGCGGGCAGTCAATAAACCGATAGACTGCGTCAAGTGGCGTGTCCGCCCAACGCTTGGTTCTCTGCTCCGCCGCGCTGCGGAGGACTCTAAACCCCTACGCCCGGAAAGCGGGAGGCCAAAAAAGCGCATGAGAAAACGGGGACACCGAGTAAACTTAAAGAGGAGCCGGATTATCAGGTGTCATGAGTGATGTATTCAGGCGGGAGGTGAAGCGATGAGACAGATCAAGCGGGTGGCCGTACTCGGGGCGGGGGTTATGGGGGCCGCCATCGCGGCCCATCTGGCCAATGCGGGGCTCGATGTGCTGCTGCTCGACCGGGTTCCGCCGAGCCTGACCGAAGAGGAACTGGCCCGGGGTCTGACCCTGCAGAGCCCCGAGGTGATGAACCGCTTCGCGGTCAATGGCCTGCAGGCGGCTATCAAGGCGAAGCCGGCCCCCTTTTTCCTGGAGGTCTATGCGCAGCGGGTGGCGGTGGGCAACTTCGACGACGATATGGAAAAGATCAGGGATTGCGACTGGGTTATCGAAGTCATTGTCGAAAATATGGAAGCCAAGAAGAAGCTGTTTCTCGACAAGGTGGTGCCGAACCTCGCCGAGGGGGCGATTTTGTCGACCAACACCAGCGGCCTTTCGGTGAATGAAATCGCCCTGGCGCTCCCCCTGGCGGTTCGTAAAAACTTTCTGCTGACCCACTTTTTCAATCCGCCGCGCTACATGCGACTCCTCGAGATCGCCCCCTGCCAGGACAGCGATCCCGAGACCGTCTCGTTTATGGCCGATTTTATCGGCCAGCGCCTGGGCAAGGGGGTGGTCTACGCCAGGGATACGCCGAACTTCGTCGGCAATCGCATCGGAGTCTATGCCCTGTTCAATGCCATCGGCCACATGCTGGAGATGGAATTGACGGTCGAGGAGGTCGATGCCGTGGCCGGTGCGGCCACGGCCCGGCCCAAAAGTGCCGTCTTTCGCACCGCCGACCTGGTCGGTATCGACACCCTCGAGCATATCGGTCGCAACAGCTACCAGATGCTGAGCGATGACGAGGAGCGCGATGTCTTCAGGGTCCCCGGTTTTATCTCCGCCATGGTCGAAAACGGCCTGCTCGGCAGCAAGGCGAAAAAGGGCTTCTATCGCAAGGAAAAGTCGGCCAAAGGTTCCGAGATTCTCTACTACGACTATACCGGCGGGGAGTACAAGCCGCTCGAGAAGCCGAGGTTCCCCTCGGTTGCCGCCGCCAAGGTTATCGATGACCCGGCGGCACGCCTCAAGGCGGTGGTGACCGGCAAGGACCGGGGCGCTCAATTCGCCTGGAAAAATTTGCGAGACACCCTCCTTTATACCCTGAGGCGGATCCCTGAAATCGCCGACGATATTGTCAATATCGACAATGCCATGAAGTGGGGCTTCAACTGGGAACTCGGTCCCTTAGAGATGCTCGATGCCCTGGGGGTTAAGTATTTTGTCGAACGCACCGAAAAAGACGGGCTCCCGGTACCCGAGGTGT
>CALZIC010000409.1 GCA_945787285.1 uncultured Desulfuromonadales bacterium | reverse complement strand
T
This sequence comes from uncultured Desulfuromonadales bacterium, assembly GCA_945787285.1. GTDB lineage: Bacteria > Desulfobacterota > Desulfuromonadia > Desulfuromonadales > Trichloromonadaceae > CALZIC01. The sequence continues at coordinate 2,567 of CALZIC010000409.1, read as the reverse complement.
GCTTTGCTGGGTGCCGCTGGCTCTTTTCTCGTTGCCTGCATCGGCTGCCGAGATCGATGGCACGGACCTGGAGCGAAATCCGTTTGCGCGCCCGCAGGTCCCCCGTGTGGTTCAGTCGGCCGCCGGGGCGCCGGCTGTCGCGCCCGTTGAAGAGGAGGTCCTTGAGCTGCGCGCCACGCTTGTTTCGGGTTCCGAGCGCCTGGCCAACGTCAATGGTCTGAATCTCGCCCCGGGTGAAAAGGTTCTGGGCTATCGCCATCTCACGGTCGGAGAGGGGGAGGCGGTGCTGGTCAAAAACGGCAAGGAAGTGCTGATTACCCTGCATGAATAGAGGTCGACCGATGTTTTGGCTTACTTCTTCTCGATTGCGAAAGATTGGACTTTTATGAAATTGTTCTGGACTATGTTTGCGTTGTTGTTAGGCCTTTCGGTTTTCACCGGCTCACCCGCTCTGGCCGAGGGGCTGGGGGGGGCTGCCCAGCCGGGCTACGGCCGAACGGTGACCCTTTCGTTCAGGGATACGCCGATTGCCGAAGCCTGCGAGATGCTCGCGAAAAAAGAGCGGGTCAATATCGTCCTCGGCAAGGATGTGGAGGGACGCATCAGTGCCAATCTCTACGATGTCAGCCTGGAGGAGGCCATTTTGTACATTGCCGAGTCGGCCGGCTACGTGGTGGAATCCCGATCCAACGGTTATGTGATTCTTCCCTCGGCAAAGGCCAAGGAATCGAACGAAGGGCTGGTCGATACCGAGATCCGCACCTTCAAGGTTCAGTATTCAAAACCTGAACAGGTCGAAAAAATCCTGACCAAACATCTGTCGACCTTCGGTAAGATCACGGTGCTCGAAGACCGCAAGGTGCTGGTCGTCGAAGATCTGCCGGTCTACATGCAGCGTATCGAGTCTCTGCTCAAGGCGATCGACAAAGCTCCCCAACAGATCCGCATCGAAGCCAAGATACTCGAGGTCACCCTCGACGATACCGAGACCTTCGGCCTCGACTGGACCAAGCTCTTCAATGCCAGCGGGGGGAGCGGGGAAATCAAGCTGCAGGGGTTCGCCGTCCCCGAGGCGACCGGCTTCGTCGCCCAGTTGATCAACTCGTAAAACCTCAATTTCGTGTTGAACGCCCTGAGTGCCAGGGGCCGGGTGCATACCCTCTCCACCCCCAAGCTGCTGGCCCTGGAGAACCAGGAGGCGGCGGTGATCATCGGCGACCGGCAGGGCTACCGGGTGACCACCACGGTAAACCAGGTGACCACCGAGAGCATCGAGTACCTGGAGTCGGGGGTGATTCTCAACGTGACCCCCACCGTCGACGAGCAGGGGCGCATCCTGATGCGCATTCACCCCGAGGTGAGCACCGGCAGCATCCAGGACGGCATCCCCTCCCAGACCACCACCGAGGTCAACACCTACCTGCTGGCCGAGGACGCTCAGCCCATTTTCATCGGCGGGCTGATCAAGAACAATATCAGCTACGTGCGCTCCGGGGTCCCTTACCTGGGGGCGATCCCCTGGCTGGGGCACCTCTTCTCCAGCTCCGAGGAGATCAAGATCAATACCGAAACGGTGGTGATCATCACCCCCCATATCGTTGACCTGGACACGGACCGGGTCTCCGAGCAGGAAAATCGCCGGATCGACCGGAGCCTTTCCCAGCTGCTGCACGCCGAGGCCCTCAGGGAAACCGGCCTGGTGGTCGGGGACCTGCCCCCCGCGGCGGCGCCGGAGGCGCGCCAGGGTTCTGCCGAACCGATGAGAAAGCGGGTTTCCGATGACTGGGAGATGCGCTGGAAGTGGTGGAACGAAAAGTACTGACGGGGCCCATCCGCAAGGCGCCCTTTGCTCCCGGCCCGCCGGCCGGGCGTTGGCAGGGGGCTGATCGGTTTTTCTTTTTCCTTCTTCGCGATATGCTTTAAAATATGCAAACGTTTCATTCGTGCAAGGAGGTATCGCCATGACGCTTGTGGAATCGTTAAAGCTCCCCCCCGGGACCAAGATGCCGCGCTTTCACCTGAAGGATCCGTTCGGCAAGGTCCATTCCTGCGACGATCTTTTTGGCGAGAAGGGGCTGCTGGTGATTTTTACCTGCAACCACTGTCCCTACGCCAAGGCCCAGTGGGGACGGGTGCTTCAGCTGGCGCGCCATGCCCGTCAGCATGGGATCAACACCGTGGCCATCAACCCCAACATCCACCCCGACGACCCGGCCGACTCTGCGGAGAAGATGAAGGTGAAGATCACTGAACTCGGCATCGACTTTCCCTACCTGGTCGATGAAACCCAGGATACCGCCCGGGCCTTCAAGGCCCAGTGCACGCCCGATCCGTACCTGTTCGACTGCAGCTGGCAGCTGGTTTACCACGGGCGCATCGACGACAGCTGGCGCGACGAAAGCAAGGTCTCGCGGCAGGAGCTGAAAAAGGCCATCGACCGCCTGGCCGAAGGCAGGCCTCCCGTCGATGCGCAGACCCCGGCCATGGGTTGCTCGATCAAGTGGCGTTACGACTGAGTTTTCGGTTCAGACACCGGCTTTTGCTGGTGCAATGATGTGCAAGAGGCG